>JAIVXD010000294.1:0-3904 GCA_048636195.1 Anaerolineales bacterium | reverse complement strand
GACAGAAAAGCCCCCTTCCTGATTGTTGCCGGCTCCCTTTTTGCCACCATAATCGGGGGCTCTTCCACCGTTGGAATGGCCGGCCTGGGTTACAGGCAGGGTCTGGTAGGATCCTGGTGGCTTCTGGTAGGGGCTATAGGGCTTTTTTTTCTGGGACTTTTTCTGGCAAAAAAGGTCAGGGGGTATTCCCTTTACACTTTACCGGAAATTCTTGAGATTCAGTATGGAGTCGAGACGAAGCTCATTGCCTCATGCGTGATAGTGATTGCCTGGACGGGTATTATTGCAGGCCAGATTGTTGCAGCAGGAAAAATCTTAGAGACCATTTTAAAAGCCCCCCCTTCCCTTTTAATGATCATAACTGCTGTTGTCTTTATCACATACACGCTGTTAGGAGGACAACATTCAGTTGTTAGAACAGATACAATCCAGAGCTTAATCATTATTATTGCAATTCTTGTCTCGATTCCCCTTTGTCTTGACAAAGTGGGAGGGGTTTTGTCAATGAGAGAAACCCTTGGTGCGGACTACTTTTCATTTCCGGTAAACTCACATTTTACCTGGAAAACCTTAGCTACATATCTCTTTTTGGTTGGGTCGAGCTATCTGGTTGGCCCTGATATATACTCAAGGATCTTTTGTGCCAAGGACGAAAAGACCGCCAGGAGTGCCACCATTGCGGTAGCCCTGGCATCAGTACCATTTGCCTTTATTATTACTATGATTGGCATGTCGGCCAGGGTATTATTTCCACAGATTAGTCCGGAAGCTTCCTTTCCGACAATAATCAACCATATTTTCCCCGTTGGATTGAATGGACTCGTTATTGCCGCACTCCTTTCCGCAATGATGTCCTCAGCAGACACATGTCTATTAACAACCAGTACAATTCTGTCAGTGGATGTAATAAAGCCCCTTTTGAGATCAGGCATATCAGAGAAAAAACTCCTTTTTCTTTCCAGATCCCTTATCGTGGTGATAGGTATCCTTTCTCTTGCAGTCGCGCTAAGGCTAAAAGGAGTCATCTCATCCCTCCTTCTTGGCTATACTGTTTATACATCCGGACTTGTTTTCCCAATTCTTCTCGGTTTTTGGAGGCACAAGCTTAAGCTAAACAGGGGGGGCGCGATCTCAGCCATGGTGGCTGGAGGGGGATTGGCATTGTCCGGGAAACTTATGGGATTGAATGATTTTGGTCTCTACGGCTTTTTTCTGTCCGGCCTTATCCTGGTAGCCGTAAGCCGTTTTATATCCTTTGGGTCTTACAGGCTGAAATAAGCTCTTACTTCCTTAATAGACACTTTTTTTGTCTTCTTTAGAAATCTGGACTTGGCCTTCATGATCCGTCCAAGAGACTGGTGAAGTCTATGTCCCGAGATTTCGCCCCGGATCACCTTCATTCTAAGAATATCGATCGCTTCAAGGACCCAGGTTTGGTCCTCACATATCAAAAGGAGATCAGACCCTGCCTCAAAGGATGCGACGGCCCCTTCGGCCACCCCCCACTTCTTTTTGATTGCACCCATTTCAAGATCGTCGGTTAGAATTAATCCCTTGAAGCCAATTGTATCTCTGAGAAGTTCTGAAAGGATCTTATTGGAAAGGGTAGCGGGAAGCTCCGGCTCAACAGACTGATATATTGCGTGCGATGTCATGATACCAGAAACACCTGCCGCTACGGCCTCTTTGAAAGGTGGGAGATTGATTTCTTCCATTTCCCTGCCATCCAATTCGATTGTTGGGAGATGATGATGGGGGTCCAGCGATGTCTTGCCCAAACCCGGGAAGTGCTTGGCCACGGCCATCACTCCATTTTCCTGAAGTGCTTTAATGACTACCTGCCCAAGCATTGCAACTTTTTTCGGGTCGTCGCTGAAAGTTCGACCTGCCAGGTGCTTTTCAGGCTCACCCCACCTAACGTCCACTACCGGCGCCAGATCCATGTTGAGGCCTACTAAGGTCATTTCCCTCGCTGTAACTTCAGCAAACTCCCTGGCCCTGTCCATCGGCTTCGGGTCCGCTCCAATGGCCTCGTTGCCGGGGAAACAGGTAAAAGGCTCCCTTAGCCTGGCCACCGGGCCCCCTTCCTGATCAACGGCAAGAAAAAGTGGGATGCCGTGATATTTCATAGCCCTGTCTTGCAGGTCCTTACAAAGCCCGGCCAGTTGAACAGGATTTTCAATGTTCCTGCTAAACAGAATCACCCCGCCCAGACAATAATCCCGAATGAGAGCCTCTGTGTCCGCATCCAGTTCCTTACCAGGCATTCCGGCCATGAAAAGCCGACCTATCTTGTTGTTAAGTTCTGACAGCTCAAGTGTGGAGTGCACGGGATTTATCTCCTTTTTTGATGTGACCCTAACCCGGATAAACCGGAAAAGTTACAAGTGAGCTAAAGTTTGAAGTGAACTAAAGTTAATGAGTCGCTTCGCTCCATATCTTTATAAAAAATGTTCCTCTAAACCAGTACCCAGTACCGGATACCAAGTACCACCTCAATTGAGTTTTACTCAATTGAGGTACAACCCATCAATATTCATTGACTTCCCGTGTAATCATGTATAATCAATGGGCAATAATTGCAATCGAAAAAGCATCCTGGCTCCAGCATTAAAATCCCCCTCGATCCCCCTTTGAAAAAGGGGGAAGACTTAATTCCCCCCTTTGCAAAGGGGGGCTAGGGGGGATTTCCGAACAAAGGCATACTACTGAACTAAAAACCGAACGTCTATGAGCACGCTCTCCTGGGCACAGGCTTTAAGAGGGGAGGCCCAAACGACGTGGTTTCCTGTTTTGATCAACATGTGGGATTAACAGGGCCTCCAAGAAATCATGTCAATCCATGCCTGCCCCGCGTATAGGCGGGGTTAATTCTGTCAAAAAGAAACGCCATGAAAGCTATGATTCTCGCAGCAGGCCTTGGAACAAGATTAAGGCCCCTCAGTTTAAACAAACCAAAGGCCCTTGTGCCGGTCGGCAACAGGCCGGTTATTGACATGGTAATAAATTACCTTAAGGGAAACAATGCCAATGAAATCATTATTAACGCGCATCATCACCACCAGCAAATTGTAAAACACGTAGATGGTGGCAGGCCATACGGAATCAATATTCAAGTCCGGGTTGAGCCGGAAATCCTTGGGACGGGAGGCGGGATCAAAAACACAGAGGATTTCTGGGATACAGAGCCGTTTATTGTCATCAATTCGGATATTCTTACAGATATCGACTTATTAAAGGCGTATGACTTTCACAGGCGCAATAAGGGTCTGGCGACGCTAATTCTTCATGATCAACCGCCTTTTAACCAGATTCAGATTGACAGCAGGATGGACATCCTGGATATCACTAATGATAATCGTCCTGGGAGGCTGGCCTTCACCGGCATTCACATCATTGAACCGGAGCTCTTAAACTACTTACCAGCGGGAGTTTTTTCAAATATCATTGATTGCTACAGGGATTTGATACGTAAGGGAAAGCCGGTTAAGGCTTATATATCCGCTGGACACAAATGGCGGGATATCGGTACTGTTGAGAGCTATATCCTTGCAAATAAAGAAACCTTACAAGGGAATCCCTTTTTGTTAGGGCCTGACTCCCGGATTCCCGGCTCTACCAGGTTAAGGGACTGGGCAATCGTCGGTGAAAAAACACGCCTTGAACAAGGGGTGGAAATCACACGTTCCATTCTCTGGGAAAAGGTGACAGTAAAAAAGGGAGTAAAAGTGGTCGACAGTATTGTTACCGCCTCAAAAAAGGTAACACATGATTTGATTAATCGGTATTTTTAACCCAGGTTTGTTTATGCTTCCAGAAATAAAAAAATTTATTTTGTCTTTTCTAAAAGATCGCGGTGTAGACCCTGAAGGTGTGAGGCTTGAACAACTTCAAGGCGATGGCT
>JAIVXD010000293.1:0-3921 GCA_048636195.1 Anaerolineales bacterium | reverse complement strand
TCAGGTATGTGTTTAAGGAGGAATTCGGTTTTCGAACCCTTCAGGCAGGCGTGAAAACGCGTTATGCTTCAGGTGCCGCTTACTTAGGCGAATCCTTGATGCTGACAGGGGATTTGAATGTGGCCCTGGTTCCCTGGATTGTACAGTACCGTATACAGGATCCATATAAATACCTCTTCAAAGTTGATAATGTGAGGGTCACCTTGAAGGATTTATCCGAGTCCACCATGCGCCTTGTGGTCGGAGACAGGAGCATAAACGAGGTCATCAGCAAACGAAAAGAAATTGCAGACGCGGCCACACAGCAGTTACAAAAGGAACTGGATAAGGCGGAAACAGGCATCAAAGTTACTACAATCGAGATGAAAAAGACCAATGTCCCTGAACCTGTCCAGCCATCCTTCAATGAAGTGAACCAGGCCACCCAGGAAAAAGAGAGAATGATCTACCAGGCCAGGGAGGCATATAATAAGGTCATTCCTGCTGCCAGGGGAAACGCTGAAAAAACCATCAAGTCGGCCGAAGGTTACGCCCTTGAACGTGTAAATCAGGCAAAGGGTGATGCCGCAAGGTTTCTATCGCTATATGAAGAGTATTCCAAGGCCCAGGATGTCACCCGCAGGCGTCTCTATCTGGAGGCCATGCAAGAGGTCTTTCCGAAAATGGGGGAAAAGTATATTATAGATTCTGACCAGAAAAATCTTCTCCCCTTACTCAATCTTGGGAAATCTGAAGGAGGTAAACAATGAAATCCAAGGCCCTGATTATCCCGCTTGTCATTGTCCTGTTCGTTCTCTACCAGGGGATCTATACCGTGGATGAGACCCAGCAGGTGGTCGTTACCCAGTTCGGCAAGCCGGTGGGTGACCCAATAACAGAACCCGGACTTAATTTCAAAATCCCTTTTGTCCAAACCGTCAATTATTTCCCTAAAAACCTCCTTCAATGGGATGGCGACCCAAGCCAGATTCCCACCCTGGACAAGACTTACATTTACGTAGACACATTTGCCCGATGGAAGATCGTTGATCCATTAAAGTTTTTCCAGACGGTTAATAACGTGGTCGGTGGCCTGGCCCGGCTGGACGATATCATAGATGCCGCGGTTCGCAACTTTATAGCACAAAACCCCCTGATAGAGACTGTCCGGTGGACCAACCGGGAACTGGACGTCACTGAAGAGGGTATGGAACAGACCACGCACAAGAGAGTAATGGCCGAAATCACCACGGGGAGGCAAAACATCGTCAAAGGAATATTAAACCAGGCTAATCCCAAATTAAAGGAATTCGGCATACTCCTCATTGACGTACAGATAAAACGCCTTAATTATGTAGAGGAAGTCAGGAGATCGGTGTACGGGAGAATGATTGCCGAACGAAAACAGATTGCCGAAAGATTTCGCTCAGAGGGTGAAGGCGAGTCCCGCAAGATCGAAGGAGACAGGGAGCGAGACCTAAAGGAAATCACGTCCGTGGCTTACAGAAAGTCCCAGGAGATTAAGGGAAAGGCCGACGCCGAGGCTACCCTGATATATGCCCGGGCATACAACGAAGACCCGGATTTTTATTCCTTTCTGCAAACACTTGATATCTACAAAAAAACCATGGACAAGGACACCACCCTTGTCCTTTCCACGGACTCGGACTTCTTAAGATACTTTAAGAGCTTGAAGGAAAGATAACATGGTAAGAACAGAGATATCCCTTTTTCTTAAAAACGTCCCGGGTGAACTGGGGAAACTCTCAACTACCCTGTCAGAAGCAGGTGTCAATATAGACGCCTTAACCATTCAGGATGCCTCCGAATATGTCCAGGGACTTTTCAAGGCACGAGGAAAATCTCTCAAGAGAATCGCACCGGCCGCGAGCTATGGCTCCATGCAGAAAGACTCGGCCGATTATGCCCTGATCCGGCTCCTGGTTGACCACACGGACAAGGCAATCGATCTTTTGTCAAAAGGGGGATATGTCTTTGATATTATGCCCGTTATTGCATTAGAGATCGATAATAAGCCAGGCATGCTGGCGAAAATGGCAAAGAAATTTGGGGAGGAAGGCATTAATATCAACTATATATACGGGTCAGCCATCCCCAAGGGAAAGAAATCCCTGTTTGTGTTCTGCCCGGAAGATATCGACCTTGCAGCCGGGATTTTTAAAGATCAATAACTCTAAGTTGAATCCTTTCATACCCTTTCCAGCGATTAAGCTCGGGGCTGAAGGCCATATTGATGGTCTTCCCATCGAGGGGATATTTTCCAGCCAAACCAAAACCAATAGCCTCAAAGCTCTTTCCTTCCTGTCCCACCCTCAATTTAAGATGCCGCTCTCCCACAATCCGGGAACCCAAAACTTCCAATGAACGCGCACAAAAGAGGGGTTCAGGGTTTCCTTCTCCAAATGGGGATAAGGCCTTTATTTCACGGATCATTTTATGGGTTATGTCATTGAGCGTAATTTCGGCGTCCACCTCAATGGCTGGGACCAGATCCTCATCACCGAATGTGTCATTGGCAAGGGTCTCAAGTTCACTTTTCAGGTTATCAAGGTTTTCCGCCTTCAAAGTGAACCCTGCTGCATGGGCGTGCCCGCCGAACCTCTCAAAGAGATGACTGAGCTGGCCCAGCGCCACATACAGATTGAAACCATCTATGCTTCTTCCGGATCCCACGGCCATGCCATCCTGGATGTTAAAGACCAATGCGGGGCGATGGTATTTATCCACAAGCCTCGATGCGACAATACCCAGAACCCCTTTATGCCACCCCTCCCCTGCAAAAACCAGAGTTTTGAGGCCATTAAACCCTTCCGTGGTTTTGATCAAACCTCTTATCTGTTTAAAGATGTCTTTTTCCACGTTCTGCCGCTGGTTATTCATAGTGTTCGCTTCCAATGCAAAATCCCTGGCCATGTGTGGATCTCTAACAGTGAGCATCTTAAGCCCTATCTCAGGATCACCCATTCTGCCTGGGGCATTCAGGCGGGGCGCAAGTCTGAAGGCCAAATCATCCGCTGTTATCTCTGAGGTCCCGATATTGGCTACCTCCTTCATAGCTTTTATTCCCGGCCACCGGGTACTTGCCACAATGCCGAGCCCGCTATTCACAAGAATGCGATTCTGCCCCAGGAGAGGCACCCTATCTGCCACGGTCCCAAGGGCAACCAGATCAAGATACTCTTTCAAATCAGGCTCGGGTTTCGATTTAAACCAACCTCTTTCACGCAAGCTGGCCCGAATGGCAACTGCCAAAAAAAATGCGACCCCAACTCCAGCAAGATCTTTGAATGGAAAAAGGCAGCCTCCCTGGTGGGGATTAATGACCGGGCAGTTTACGTGAAAACCAATGGGTATCTGATGATGATCCGTTACCACAACTTTCAGGCTCAGGCTTCTTGCGAATGCTATTTCCTCTCCATTTGAGATGCCACAGTCTACTGTAATAATCAGGCCTGTTCCGCTACTCGCAATCTTCTCGATTGCCTCCCTGTTAAGGCCGTAACCCTCTTTTAACCGATTTGGGATATAGCACGAAACCGGGATATCAATACTTGACAGGAAGTTAGACAAAAGGGCTGTCGCTGTTAGCCCGTCGGCATCGTAATCTCCATATATGGTGATTTTTTCTTTATTCTCGATGGACTTGAGGATTGTTGCTATGGCCTCATCCATACCCTTCATCATCATGGGATCAGCCATATCGGCTAATTGCGGACGCATAAAAGAACGAACCGATTCCCCGTCTGAAATACCACGGTTTATTAGCAATTGGGCTTGTAAAGGAGTCAGGCCGACTTCAGTGGAAAGCTGGGAGGCCAGAGGAGTTGGCTGCCAATGTGAGGCATGAGCAGGCAGTGAGGGGGTTTTTAACTTCCAGACCTTATCCGGGGGCACAGTTCAAGCCGAAAAAAATAAGTGCTT
>JAIVXD010000292.1:0-3949 GCA_048636195.1 Anaerolineales bacterium | reverse complement strand
TCCGTAAAACGGTTTTGAGGATCAAAATCCTTTTCCTGTTCGATCATTTCCTGGGGCTTATGGGCATAGTGCACCCTGAGAATTCTTTCAAGCTCAGGCATATATTTTTCTGCCTCGGCTTCCCCATAAAGAAAGCGGAGCCTCCCCAACATCCTCTCCCTTGCCTCAGATGGGATTTCAAAGAGAGGCCTGGAATAATCCGGTTCTGAAAAGTGCGGAATTAGTCCCCACTGATACGTTTTTTTCTCCTTAAAACTTTCAGGATAATCTTTTGAACTTACATCTTCCATTACTGTCCCTTCCTTCCCATACTCTTTGCTCTTTGCCCTTAGCCCTATGCTCTATGCCCTTAGCCCTTCGCCCTTTGCCCTTATTACAGCATCTCTCTTGGCTGTCCCGTGCACGACAGGACATTACTCCAAAACCTTCCGATAGGATTGATCTGCTTGCGCTTTGATACGGCATGCTCAATGGGAACGTGCGTGAATGCACCCTTCCAGTTGCCCACCAACATGTTCGTCCGGCCTGTCATGGCCGCATGCACGGCATTGTGGCCCAGCAGCAGGCAGAACGCAGAATCCTTGGGGTTTGCGGGCATGCTCCGGATGGTGTAGCTGGGGTCAATATACTTCAGGTTCACCTCTATCCCGGCTTCATTAAAGTAGTTTTTGATCTGATCCGTTATAAAAATGCCTATATCCCCAAAGCGAATGTTCCCGGATGCATCGCGCTCCTGGCGCTTCTCCATCAGGTCCTGTCCGGTTCCTTCTCCCGCCACGATAACTGCGTGCCCTCTTCTCTCCAACCTATCCTTCAATGCGTCCAGGAAGACCTCGAGGGTGAATCGAACTTCTGGCACTAAGCAGAAGTTTACGTCATTGTTGGCGAGTGTGGCGTATGCTGCAATAAATCCGGAATCACGGCCCATTAGCTTCACTAAGCCAACGCCGTTTCTCGCCCCGATGGCCTCTGTGTGCGCGGAATAGACGGCCGTCCTTGACGCGGAGACTGCGGTCTCGAAGCCAAAGGACTGTTCCACAAAAGAGATGTCATTGTCTATGGTCTTGGGGATACCGACCACCCCTATCTTCAGGTTGCGCTGTGCGATCTCCTCGGCGATGGCCTGGGCCCCGCGCAGGGTCCCGTCTCCTCCAATGGTGAACAAAACCCTAACGTTCATTCGCTCAAGCGTATCCACCATCTCTGAAATATCCTGAGGTCCTCGCGACGAACCCAATATGGTCCCCCCTTTCTTGTGGATGTCGCCTACAATATCAGGTTTTAATTCTAATGGGACGTGACCATGCCTGTAAGTAAGGCCTTCATAGCCGTAACGGAAACCGAAGACTGTTTCAACTCCGTAATGATAAAAAAGTCCCAGGACAATAGCCCTTATCACGTCGTTCACCCCGGGACAGAGCCCCCCGCACGTGACGATGCCGCATTTTAGCTTTGAGGGATCAAAATAGATTTTTTCTCTCGGGCCGGCCATCTCAAAGCACGGCAGATCTTCGCCCGCCCCCAAAAACTCCTTAATCTTTCTCTGGTCAGAGTGATAGAGTACATTATCACTGTCGCTTACGAATTGAATACCCGTCATAGGTGAAGGGATACGGCACTCTCCCAACCTCGAAATTGTAAGGTCCAGATCATTAACTTCCATTTTGCCTCCAAAAACTTGTTTTATCGTAACACTTTAGTGCTTTGAAAAAATCATCATTGGATTATCGGGCCATGGGTATCTCTTTCAGAAGGACTAAGTCATTTTTGGGCATAACCCATTAAAATAAATTTGATAAGACCTTGCTTTTTATGGGAAAGACTATAGAGAAATCCCCCTTGTGCGTCAAGGAAAAAGGAGCCAGAAAGCATTAAAATATAGCTACCCTCACATCATAATATCTCCTGCTTTTGCTGATTAAAGATTTGGTAGACCTGCTCGGCGTAGCCGACACCCGCTTCAGCATAAAGATTAAACACGACTTGTACTCCTGCCTGTTTTAACTCTTCAATTTCATCGTCGTACCGGGACAGCGCGGCTATCATTTTTTTGTTGCGGGTTTCTCTTAACTGCGTAATCACTTGCATATGAGTAGAATGGTTCGACGTCGCCAGTATAATTAGACGAATTTTGGGGGATGGCCTAACACGCTGCCAAAAATCGGAATCCGTGGCGTCCCCATGTATGACGTTGCGTTTTGCTGAGAGATGGTGGAGAATTTTCTCCTTGTCATAATCAATACCAAGCACTGCTTGGTCATATTTGTCTCTCATTACATTGTAAACCTCGGTGCCGACACGCCCCATACCGAGAACAATAACTTTTGCATCACCAAATTCCAGCGGCTCATCTTCCGGCAGGCGTGTTTTGGTTTCAAATCGTTGAAGCCTTGTGTGCCAGCGGGCGTAGAGTGTGTGGGCAGCCATATTCAAAGGAGAAGCCAGCACAAAGGTTATAGATAAAGCAAGGGCAAAAATCACCAACCATTCCGTTGCAAGCCAGCCATTTGCCACTCCCGCCGCGCCAATGATCAGTCCAAATTCGCTATAATTGGCCAGGCTCAGGGACGTGAGGGTCGCTGTTCGCGCTCGCAGCTTAAAACGAGTGAGCAGCAGAAAAAATAGCGCTATTTTGAACGGCATTGCGAATATCAATAGAAATGAAATGCCCCAGGCTTGCAGATCCGGTGTTCCGGAGAGACCGATAGTAAGGAAAAACCCTACAAGAAACAGGTCTTTGAAGCTAAGCATGGCGTTGCTGAGTTCTTTTGCCTTGGGATGCCCGGCCAGTAGTACCCCTAAGACCAGTGCACCTAAATCCGGTTTTAAGCCCACCACATTAAAAAGAAAAGCGCCGGCAAAAGGAATAAGCACGCCCAGTAATACCAACAGTTCACCGTGTCCTGATTTGTTTATAATCAATGATAAAGGTGACTTTTTGAGCAGCACCGGTATGAGCAGCAGGGCAATCAGAGCCAGGGCCCAGGGTGAGGGTAGTTTGCCGGAAGAAAAGGTCAGGAAGATCACCGCCAAAACATCCTGCATAATCAAAATGCCAATGGCAATGCGGCCATGAGGGGCAGTCATCTCGCCTTTTTCTTCCAGTATTTTAACGGCGAAGACCGTGCTGGAGAAACTAAGGGCAAAGGCGACCAAAAAAGATGCACTTAAACTCAGACCGGCAAACAATGAGAGGCCCGTCAGGCTGAGCGCAAAAAATCCTGCTCCGAAAACAACAACAGTGATGAGCATGTGCAGAGACGTGCCGGCCCAAATTTCCGGCCGGAGCAAACTTTTAATGCGAAGTTTCAAACCGATACTGAATAATAATAGAAGCACCCCAAAATCGGCAATTCGGTCAAGTGTTTCGCCGCCTTCCACGCCAAAAATATTAAGCACAAAACCGGCAGCCAGAAATCCGACTAAGGGCGGCAAACCGACTTGCTTTACTGCGAAACCAAGTAAAAATGCGATGGCAATCCAAAGGGGATCCATAGATTTATTTTCTCATAAGTTTGAACCGATTGACACACACGAAGTATCCCGGTCATGGTATAAATGGGTGTGAATCAAGACTGTTGGTTATTGAAATATCCGTGGCAATTCGTAGCATATCAACATGCAATGTGAAGGAGTTCTGGAGTATTGGAGTACGGGAGTGTTGGGTCTAAAAGCGGAAAAATACCTGATTTTTTATTCTTTCATCCTTGCTTTCCCGAGATCCAAACATGGTTCATATTTGTCCATTATCCCTACCATTCATCATTCCATTACTCCATCACTCCATTACTCCAGTACTCCTGATGCTATTAACCGCCCCCTTTAATAAATAGTGGATGACTGTCGTTCACCAACAGCTGTGATTTACACCCGGTGGGATGTTTTCGGAGAAGTCGCGCCTCCCGATCCCGTCCCGGTCTCGGGACGGGGACGGCGGGCCGCAATTGTT
>JAIVXD010000291.1:0-3952 GCA_048636195.1 Anaerolineales bacterium | reverse complement strand
AAGGACTATTCTCCCAGGGCAATCGTAGGCATAAGGCCCTGTGATGTCCATGCCTTTCATATAGTAAAGCTCAACTTTGATAACCCCGAGTACAGAGACCCTTTGTGGGTAAAGCGCTTTGAATCAACCACGTTAGTGGGTCTTGGCTGTAATGAGCCCTGCCCCACGTGTTTTTGCACCTCTGTGGGAGGTGGTCCCTTTGACGAGAAGGGGCTTGATGTCATTGTCTACGATCTGGGGGAGACATTTTTGGCAAAGGCCATAACAGAGAAGGGGGAAGATTTTGTAAACAAGGCCCAGGGAGGAAGTGAGGCTGATGATACTGCCCTTAAGGCGGCTGAAGAGCTTTCAGCATCTTCTTTGGATAAGATAAGTGTAAGTGTTACCACGGACAAGCTCAAGGATAAGGTGATAAACGAGCTTTTTGAAGCACCCTTCTGGGATGATGTGGGCTTTGCCTGCATCAATTGCGGAACGTGTACATATCTATGTCCCACCTGCTGGTGTTTTGATATCCAGGATGAGGTGTTGGGAAAACAGGGAGACCGGATCAGGAACTGGGACTCGTGCATGTCTCCGTTATTTACCCTCCACGGCTCAGGGCATAATCCCAGGGACAAGAAGGTTCAGCGAGTGCGCCAGCGATTCATGCACAAGCTCAAGTACTATGTGGACAAATACAATAACGGTGTTCAGTGTTCAGGCTGTGGCCGCTGTGTCAGGTACTGTCCGGTGAACATAGATATACGGGAAGTCTGTGAGGTGATGAATAGTTACACTTGAAACTGGATAGTAGTCCCCATAAGCGCTAAGTTGTTATTGCCCAGGACGGACTGAAAAAAATGAACATCGAACATCGAACGTCCAACATCGAACGTTGAATGAGAAAAACGGAGACCCAGAGATGGTTAAAACTTATTCAGCGTGTACCACTAATTAAAAAGCCTGAACTACTAAATGATATTTTAGGGAAAACAGAAGATTTAATAAAGATTTTTGTTACGAGTATCAAAACTGCTGAAAAGAAATAAAAATAGTCGTTGAATGTTCGGTATTGGATATTTGTTTTTTTATTCGATGTTGGACGTTCAATGTTCGATGTTCGATGTTCATCTTTCAAAACAACCCCGTATGGCATAAATGCAACCTGTGAATGTTTACAAAATAACTTAGCGCTTATGATGGTAGTCCCTGTACCCCAGTTTTAAGTTTCTCTCAGATAACCAGAAGGATGATTAGGGGCACATTCGTTAACTTTATTTTGTTAAAGCCAATATAAAGACCTATACAGGAGAAAATTTCATTGGAAAATCCATATTTACCCTATCCGGTTCGAGTAGATGATGTCATTACAGAGACTGAGGACAGGAATCTCAAGACCTTTAAATTTATCTTCATAAACCCTGGGGATGAAGAAAAGTTCTCCTACACTCCCGGTCAGTTTGCCGAGCTCTCCGTACCCGGGAAGGGAGAGATTCCCATAGGCATTGCATCTTCGCCCACTGAGAAGGGATTTGTCACCTTTACGATAAATAAAGTCGGGCTTGTTACCACCCATATGCACAACATGCAAAAAGACGATATCATGGGCATTCGCGGGCCTCTGGGCAACTGGTATCCCTGGGAAGAGATGGAAGGGAAGAATGTGGTGATCATTGGCGGTGGATTTGCCTTTACCACCCTGAGATCCAGTATTGTGTATATGCTTAATCCGGAAAACAGGAAAAGATTTAAGGACATCACTGTGGTTTATGGTGCCCGTAGTCCGGGGTTATTGCTTTACAGGGACGAGTTGGCCGAGTGGGAGAAGCGGGATGACATCAACATGCACATCACTGTGGATGGCACGGATGATCCTGACTGGAAATACAATGTGGGTTTTGTTCCGACCATAACGGAAGAGAAGATTACAAGTGCGGACAACGCCATTGCCATTGTGTGCGGCCCGCCCATCATGATCAAGTTCACCCAGCCTGTGTTAGAGAAACTGGGGTTCCCTCCCGAGAGGATCATCCTTTCTCTTGAGATGCGCATGAAGTGTGGTATCGGCATCTGTGGCAGATGCAATATCGGGGATCAGTATGTGTGTAAGGACGGACCTGTCTTTTCCCTGGCTAAGCTCAAGCAAATGCCCGGGGAGTATTAGATTCCCTTTGCTGGGCACATAGAGACCTTTCCCTGTACCACCCTGCTTCATCCCTCTTTTGTGAATTGACTGATGAGCCGGCGCACCTGCCCTACCAGATACAGAGGAAGCGACAATAGATGGTAATGGACATTTCTTCCATCGGGCAGGGCAGTTTCTGACGTAAGTAAGGAAGGAACATCAGCATTGAACCGGACACCGAGAAGTGGGCGCTTTTCCCTGAAAAACAGATGGAGCGATTTAAGAGTTCCACTTTTACCTGCCTTCACTTCGATAGGGACAATGGCTGTACTCTCGGCAATCACATAATCGACTTCTGCCGACGAACTTTTCTTTTCCCTGACCCAGTATTGCACCTCTGGTTCGCGATAGAACTGCTGGGAAAACAAAAGGTGCTGCCCTATAAACTGCTCACAAATTGCACCACCATTCACCATCATAATGTCCTCGGCCCTTTCATAATCCAACAAATTCAAGCCCGTGCCCGTTGACATCAGACCCACGTCGAGAAAAAGAACCTTGAATTTTTTTGTATCTATTGCTGCCCCTAAAGGGATGCCACTGCACGATGAATGATGTACCCGATAGGATACCCTGGCATGGCACAGCAGGTCTAATGCCTTTGATAGGTCTCCCGATCGCTCGTTACGATCCACGTTAACATATTTAAATTTCATACCTACCAGAAGTGGGATTTTCTTGAACAAAAGCTGAAGCCGCTGATGCTTAACCCTCCTGCCGTATTTGCTGAAATCGTCCTGGAAGGTTGAAAGGAGAGAATGCTTTATCGACTCACATTCCTGCCATGAGTTGCTGTTGAGATATACCTCAATGGCTTCGGGCATACCTCCTGTAACCAGGAAAATTCGGAACAATTCCATAAACTGCCGGTGAATAGGTTCGGGTATGTTCTCACCCGGAGAAAGGCCGTTTAGAAAGATTACAAGATTATCCTTACCGTTCGCCACCAGGAATTCCTCAAACTGCATAGGCCCTAAGTGTAAATACTCGATACGCCCCACCGGCACGGAGAAGGCCGGTTCCTCAAGGGCAAATCCCAACAGCGATCCAGCGGCCATGACATGGAGTTCGGGTAGTTCCTCATAGAAATACCTCAGCGAGGCAAGTACTTGTGGTACCGCCTGAATTTCATCGAGAAACAGGAGCGTTGCCCCTGGCTGTATAGGGGTATTGAATTGCAGTTCCAGCAACTGAACAATCTTGCGTGGGTTCTTTGAGTTAAACAGCAATGCGATCTCAGGGTCACGTTCGAGATTGATTTCAACAAAATGGTCAAAGTTTTCATTTGCAAACAAGCGGATCAGATATGTCTTTCCTACCTGCCGGGCTCCCCGGACAATTAGAGGTTTGCGGGTTGGCTTTGTCCTCCAGGCCTTTAAATATTCCAGAGCAGTGCGGTACATTTTTCCTTTTAATGATATTTTATGGGGTGATTATGTGGCTATTTGCGATAATATTAAGGGTAATTACTGAAATAACTTTGTTATTTTACAAGGATATAATAGAGAAAAAAAGATTGCATGTCAAGTAAAGATCCATGCCCACAGCAATTCTAATTATAACCTTTAGACCTTGCTAACACGGGGCCGTGGGGTCTCTTTTTGAAGGCCGCAAAAAAATGGGCATATTTTCTTGACAGAATTCAATCAATTGTACTATATTCTATTTACATGCAAAGTTAAGAGATCATACTCCGTAACAGCATGAATAATTTATGTTTTTTTTGGAAGGAGGAAAAAGAAGGAATGAATAAGAGACTTTTAACCCTCGTTATTGTCGTTTTTA
>JAIVXD010000290.1:0-3961 GCA_048636195.1 Anaerolineales bacterium | reverse complement strand
CGTGTCATCATCCACTAACGCCAGTTCATCACCCTCCTTAACCTCTTCATCATCAGTGGAAAGTGTAACTGGAACAGGCCAGAATGTGCCATCTGCCAGAGCCATATTGTCGCAGACACCCTGCCAGTCAGCCTTTGTCATGAAACCGGTCAATGGGGTAAATGCCCCGATCCCCATCATTACAAGATTAGAGCTCTCCTTTGATGTGATCTTGATCTGCTTGAGCGACTTTGCCTTTTCGGCCTCGGCATCAAGTTCACCGCCTTCAAGTAACAACGGCATCAATTTTTCTTCTTTACCATGTGGTGCAACAAGATTTGACATAAACGATCCTCCCTTTTAAATTGTTTGGTTCATAGCATTAACTATCGTTAAATACACCTTTAAATTTTCTTCACCCTCCCCCTGGCCTGGACTTTGACTGAGTCCTGCAAATCAGAAACTGTTTAACCCTGAACCCGCGTTCGAGGCATTTTTCTTTTTCGTTGAAATATGATCCAGGATATCCTTCAGTATGTTTTCGCTGACAGGTTTTGACATGTAATACACGATACCCAGTGTTCTGATTTCCTTTTCCAGTTCATCAGTACTGGCTGCGGTCATGGTGACGATTTTTATATCAGGCCGTAGTTCTTTGAGTTTCTCTATCAGCTCCTGCGCTTTCATATCAGGCAGGGACATATCAAGAAAAACCAGATCAAACGCCTTTTCCCTGACTATGTCCAGGGTGCCCTGGGCCGTTTCTGACTTCTCTGCACTGTGTCCCAGGCGTTGAATCAACTCAGTAATATGAGAGAGGGCAGAAACATCATTTTCTGCGACCAGGACATCCATATAAATAGCTTCTCTTTCGGTCTCAGGGTTGGATTTTTACTCTTCTTATTTTGAGATTAATCGCAATAAATATGCCACACAAAAACTATTTCTATTAACCTATTGAATTAATGGAAGACCTTGCTTTGGAAAAAAGAGATGCCTTGAAACGGGGAAACAGAAATCGGGTGAAAACGCCCGAATAAATATGTGGATTTATAGGCTAAGTAGTTGAAACTATATTTATTTACCTGTATCGGGCTATATCGCCTGATTTACGGTTAATAAAACCCGATTTTTTCATCTTTGAATAGAGTGTTTTTGGGTCTATACCAAGCATACCCGCCACTTTTCCCCTGCGCCATTGGTTCTGGTTCAATGCATTAAGGATAAAACGCTTCTCGAAAACTTCCATTGCTGAGCGAAGATTCACTAAATCATCACCGATCTCTTCATTGATCTGAGTTTCCATTTTTTTTGATTTATCATTCATGGTCAGAAAGTCAAAATTTCCTACTACAAGATACCTTTGAAGCACACTTTGCAACTCACGCACGTTCCCCGGCCAGTTATGATTGTATAAGATCTCCATAATTCTCCCGGGTATGATAGGCACTTGTTTGCCCTTGCTGTACAGCCTCATGAAATGCTCGATGAGCAAAGGGATGTCCTCTTTTTTTTCTCTTAAGGGTGGCAGGACAATGGGAATGACGCTTATCCGGTAATAAAAATCCTCACGCACCTGTCCTTTGTTGACCATTTCCGAAAAGTCCCTGTTGGTGGCAGCGACAACACGAAAGTTGGAAATTCGAGCCTGGGTATCTCCCACCGGGATGTACTCACCGCTTTCAAGTGCCCGGAGGAATTTGACTTGAGTATTCAATCCAAGCTCACCCACTTCGTCCAGAAAAAGTGTTCCTTCATCGGCAGTATGTAAATAACCCGTCTTGTCTATATGAGCCCCTGTAAAAGCTCCCCTGCGGTGTCCAAAAAATTCACTTTCAACAAGGTTCTCAGGGATGGCCCCGCAATTAACAGGGACAAATGCCTTGTCAGCCCTTGGGCTCATTTTATGGATTGCCCTTGCAACCAGCTCTTTACCAGTGCCGGATTCACCAAGGATTATAACATTGGCATCGGAGCCGGCAGCCTTTAGGATAAGTTCATAGACATTTTGCATAGGAAGGCTTTTCCCAATGATATTGCCGAACTTATAGCGTTCTTTTATACAGGACCTGAGTTTTATGTTTTCCTTTCGAAGATATTCAGTCTCCTCCTGCATGGACTTTTCCCAGAGCACCTGTTCTGTGATGTCCCTCATGGTAGCAAGGATAGCGGGCCTGGACTTCAGCCTTATAACGCTTCTGTTCGTTGATACCCATATTGTCTTCCCCTCTTTGGTAACGCACATACCCCAAAGCAGGTTACCAATGTCTGCGTCCCGTTCCCGAGGATCAAATACCTTCCGAAAAAGCTCCCTGAACTCACTGTCAAAGAGCTGGACGACTTCCATTCCAGCAACTTCTTCAGGGCCCGTAAAATCAAACATATCAACAAAGGCATTGTTTACAAACAGGATGATCCCGTCCTGTACCAGTACAACCCCATCCGCGACGGATTCAGTGAGACTGCGGTAAAGCACTTCTCTTTCCTCAAGCGCCTTTTGCGTCTTCTTGAGAGCAGTCAAGTCGCGTAATATTGATAACCTTGATACGCTGCCATCGGGATTTCGCGTGGGCGTGCTAACAACATCATAGGTTTTATTGTTCCTGGAAAGATCCCATTCCCAATGAACAGTTTTTCCTGCAAAAACACCCTGATCTACACACCATGGGCAAATGTCTTCTCCATTGCCAAAATAATCGTAACATTTTCTTCCCTCGATAGGGCCAAGTTCTTTTCTAAGCGCCGGATTTATATATTCAATTTCGTATTGCTCATTTACTATATATATCCAGTCTTCCATAGATTTCAGGATATTTACAATATTTTCACTTTCAAGACGCAATGCATCATCAGCCTGTACCCGCTCGGCAATCCTGCCCAACCGCTCGGCAATGGCATTCAGCAAGTGTCTCTCTTCCTCCGGAAAAAGCTCCTCAACACCTTCCGGCCTTTCAAGGTAATAGACCTCCAGGGTTCCTGCCCACTCGCCATGCACAATGATGTCACAGGTCTGCTTCCATGGGGTTTCACTGAAATTTTTCGTCTTGAATTCCTGATACCCCATTATGACACGTGCGCAGGTGATCTCCGGATACTGCCATGAGGGAGGAATGAGGTCAGCGACCCCTTGAAGAATCTCCTCTAATGTTGTGCCTGGCTTTTCGCGAAGGGCAGAAATACCATACAGGCAGTTCAGCTCCTTGATCCGTTGGGTAATATCATGGGTTCTCTTCTGTAAAGCCCTGGTCCTTTTCTGCGCGACAGTTTTAAGCAACTCCCTCTTTTTGCGCTGGATATCATCTACCCTCTTTTTTCTATACGCAGTATTGATCTGAGCTATTAATTCGGCCTCATCAACAGGCTTGACCAGAAAACCGGCAACGCCGGCATCTAAGGCCTTTGCCCGGCGCATGGGACCGGTTTCAGGATTTGTAAGCACAATAACCGGAGTGTTTTTCGTTACAGCCTCAGCCTTTAAAAACTTGTAAAGTTCAAAATCATCCATCTCTGCTAATACAATATCAAGCAGGACAAGGTCTGGTAATTGTGCCTGTGCCTTTCTAATACCTTCAGCTCCCGATTGGGCACTTGACACAACGCAACCGGGAATGAATTTCCTTAGCGACACTGATATGGAATTCAAGTCATCCTGATTGCCGTCAATGATCAAAACCTTTGCCATGATTACTCCTAAACTACGACCCTAATTGAGTTTGACTCAATTGAGGTACTATATACCTTAATTTCACAAAAATGCAATTCGTATTTTTTGTGGCCAGCAATTCTAATTATGGCTTTCATCTGGCAGGATCGCGGGGTCTCTTTTTAAAGGCCGCAAAAAACTGCTTCATTCTCCTGGCTGGTATGTTTTGGGAGGAAATCAGATGTAAAATGTTGACTAAAGAGGTTCCTCAACATATAAAACACTTGCCGCACATTGCGGCCAAAATTCAACAAATCCGGGAAATACAACAATGGAAAT
>JAIVXD010000289.1:0-3981 GCA_048636195.1 Anaerolineales bacterium | reverse complement strand
TTGTAAAGGTAAAATTGCCAGATGGCAACTTCCACTGACGGAACCCCATCAAGCACCAAATCAAAACAGTAAGTAAAAAAACACGTACAAATGCAAGAATGAGATTCATCCAGGGCGGCAACAGCCAGAGACTAACGTGCTGGTCGCGGTTTACCGGCCCGTTCCATTTCATGGTAAAGGTGCGCCATTTCCACCTGGGCAACCCGGGACCTGTCTGAACCAGTGCATTGGGGTCCTGGGTGAGCACTGCCTGCTGCTGATGTTTTAAATACTCACGTTTGTCCTGCATTGATTCTGAGACGGCATACGACCTGGTTCCTTTTGGGGCTTTTTTTGCCTTTGACACCGTTCTTCGTACCCTGCCCTCATCGCTCTGGATCCCGGCGTCCATGTGTTGTGAGCCGGCCATCCAGACACCAATTCCTGGCGAGTCTAATTGGGGGTAGACACCCCATCGGACCTGCTGGACCATAAAGGGGATGGCCAGGACCAGTAAAGTTACAATAGAACCCAGTCGCCAAAAATTTACGAGCTTTCTGAACCAACCCTCGGGCAGGAACCGTAAAAGAGCTGACGCCGCCAGCAAATGGAGCCACACAAGCCGGGGAGAACCGGGTTCATGATAAGTGAGCGCAACCGTTACAAGCGCCAGTATGCCCCAGTGCCAGTTCCAGAGTTTGAACACGGCCAGGGATATGATCAAAACCAGGAAGAGATCCAGAAGAGTCCACCTCTCAAACCATGTGCCGGGCATCACATCCACGCCTCTTGCTGTGAGGAGACGCCAACCGGATGGCAGATTTAGAGAACCTGTTACAGACTGGAAGTCGTGATCCCACCCAACAGCGGGGAGGGTCCTGGCCGGCGCATCTAATCTGGATTCAGCCACAAGGTTCAGTTGACCCCTCCGGAGTTCCACCCCTGGCTTCTTGTCCTTGCCATGGCTGGTTATGAGCTGATCTTTCCCATCCACAGATACCCTCCCAAGAGCAGCAGGGGGATTCATGGTCAGGTACCATTGGCGGCTCATTGTCCCATGAATCCGGTCCTGAATGGTTAACCCTTTTCCATCAAAATCAAGCCACCAGTTTCTTTTCAAATGCAGTTGATCCGGCGCAGGATCAGGATCGCCCCGACGGATTTCTTTAAACATTATTTCATCATCAGGTTTAAGGATAAATGCAGAAAACTTTTTCCATTTTGAAGGGAGACCTGTCTGATGGGGATCGATGGATGGAACCCCCTGGACGTTCACCATACGCAAGTGATTCTGAGGCTGGAACGCCCAGATCTCCTGCCCATAAGGCACATTCCCGGGCCCAATTTTATGAACCGGACCTTCTGACCGCGCAAGGACCTGAATCTCCCATCGGCCCGGGCGTGCCTGTATCATCAACTCGCCCTTTTTCCCAAGCCTGGCAGGCAGGGAACTTACAATACTCAGGGGAACAAAATTCTCCAGGAGCACTCCCTTTAGTTTGATCTCTCTCGCCTGACCAGAGACATTGACTTGCAAATGAGTTGTAGCGTGCATGGGGATGGTATCTTGAATTAAACGATAGACCCGGACCCCCAATCCCTCCTCCTGTGTTCGTAGTGTCTCTTGCTTTTGGAGCCACAGACGTCCGTCGCCCTCCAGCAAAGGAAAGTCCACGGGTTCGTCATTTATTGCAAGACTAACCAGACCGCTCGCATACGGGACACGGATCATTTCCGGCAGATCACTCCATAGAAAATAGCCATCCACCATGTGCTCTCCCTGTGTCACGTAAACAGAAGGGATCTGTCTTTTCCCCACCACGGTTACGACCTTTCCGTCGACCTTGACATTCTGTGGCCATGTCTCAGGTCCACCCGGCAAAGGGACCCATCCATCCTTAAAAACGAGCCAGCTCTGGCTGAACCGGCCTCCTTTCCGGTCAAAATCCAGGTCCAGACGCGATGGCCAGATGCATCGGTATACATCTCCGCTGTTGTAGGAGGCGGGACAAAAGCGCTCATCCTGACCGTGAAGAACCCAGGATTTCCATGTTTCAAGAGCAGGTGGTATTGTGTCCGTATCAGGAGGCGGTGCACCCCATGCTGCGATCATGCTCATGAAAAAGACCGAGATAAAGACGAATGCTCGAAACTTCATGTTTTTCCCCTCCCTTACAATAGCTCTGCTGCTTTTTCGTTCATCAGGTCCCATGCCTCCCGGACATGCCGTTCCTCTGTCGTCCTCTGTCCAATTGCCATCCGAAGAACATATTTTCCCTTTAAGGTTGTATGGGTTAAAAACACCTTTCCGGTATGGTTAAGACTGTCGAGGAATTGACTGTTCAATCTGTTTAGGGAATCCTCCGGGCGTCCATCATTCAGCCGGAAACAAACAAGGCTCAAACTCACGGGTGCCATGAGTTCGAAGTGTTTATGCTCCTCTACCCAGTTTTTGAATATCTCAGCCAACCGTATGTGCTCTCTGATCATTTCCTGCAGTCCCTTTACCCCGTAGGACCGAATCACAAACCACAGTTTCAAAGCCCTGAACCTCCTCCCAAGCTGGATGCCCCAGTCGCGGAAATTTTTCACTTGATCATCCACGCCGGTTTTCAGGTATTCAGGATGAACCTCAAAGGTCCGGATCAAGACGCCCGGATCTTTTACAAAATAGGCTGAGCAGTCGAAATTGGTGAACATCCACTTATGGGGGTTAAAGACAAATGAATCCATATACTCAGCTCCTTTCAGCATGTCTCTCTTTTCCGGAAGGATAGCGGCTGTTCCGGCAAAAGCCGCATCAACATGGAGCCACAAGCCGTGCCGCCGGCTGATCTTCCCAATGGCATTCAACGGGTCTATGGCTGTGGAAGAAGTTGTCCCGAGCGTGGCTACTACACAGGCAGGGACCAGTCCTGATCCTTTATCCTGAACAATCATCTCTTCCAGCTTTGATGGGAGCATTGCAAATGCATCATCCGTCGGTATATACCGCAGCGCTTCCTTCCCATACCCGGCGATTTTAACGGCCTTCTCTATACTTGAATGCGTTTCCTCTGAGGCATAGACCATAAGCGGCTTTTTCAGTCCCTTAAGATTTGCTTCAAAGTTCGTTGCCTTTTCCCTTGCTGTCAACAAAGCACACAGCGTTGCAGTAGAGGCCGTATCCTGTATGGTGCCGGCCATTCCTTCGGGAAGCCCAAGCATCTGGCGCAACCATTCCAAAACCACTTCTTCCAATTCTGCCGCAGCCGGGGATGTTTGCCAGATCATACACTGAGCACCAAGACCGGCTGTCAGCAATTCTGCCAGAACGGATGGGGGACTGTTGTTGGCCGGAAAGTATGCAAACCAGGAAGGATGCTGCCAGTGGGTTATTCCCGGCATAATCGTTTCTTTGAAATCTGAAAAAATCCTTTCCATTGCCTCACCCTCAAGGGGTGGTTCCAAAGGTAATTTTTCCTTGATTTGACCTGGACTTAATTGCGAGACCACCGGTTGTTTTGCCACGTCAGTCATGTAATCTGCCACCCAATCAACAAATTCATGACCAAATTGCCTGAAAACTTCTTTATCCATTTATGCAGTTCCTTTGTAACTCAGGTTCAAAGTTCAATGGTTCACGGTCATCTTTTTTACTACCACAACTCCTTGAAAACGGAAACAGCAATTTCGATAAACTGCCAATCAGGTCAAAATGACGTATGGCAGGTCATTTTGGTAATAAAGGTTAACCTGCTGAAATACCTTATGATTCACCTAAGCCCCCATGTGTTGATATATCATAATGACGGCTGAATCACCTGAATCCGGTTCATCCATTCGCATTTGCTGATGAGCGACTCATACGTAACTCATTGTAATTCATAAACAATTCTCTTTCCCAGTTAGACGCCCTTCCCTGGCACGTTTCATGAATAACAGGGAATAACGAGGATATCCGATTACAAAGACGATTAATGAGTAAAACGAGCATTATACGGGAATACAGGGTAACTCCTC
>JAIVXD010000288.1:3628-3982 GCA_048636195.1 Anaerolineales bacterium | reverse complement strand
AAAGGGGGAAGCAGTCGCAATGCCCGTACTTATTGAGATGTTACAAAAATACAAGGAAAGTGCCCGGAAAATCAAGCAAAAAATTTTGACCTGTGTGGTGAGATGTAACTCAATGAAGTTTACCATCCCGTAGGGTGGGTTGAGCGGCCTTAAGCCTATGGATTTTATTAATTCCACATAATTTGCCTGCCATGCGAATTAGGTAAAAAAAGGTTAAAACAGCGAAACCCACTCCCGCGTTCTGAAGGATGCATGAACTGCATCACCCTAATTGAGCGTTGCTCAATCAGGGTATCTTTTTTGTAGGTTGTATATTAAAACTCACACGCTAAACGGAGACCGTAGATGAATCCG
>JAIVXD010000288.1:0-3618 GCA_048636195.1 Anaerolineales bacterium | reverse complement strand
CTTCCCCCTTTTGCAAAGGGGGATTGAGGGGGATTTTCTTAATACAGCCCGAATTCATTGAGAAGTTACAAAAATACAAGGAAAGTGCCCGGAAAATCAAGCAAAAAATTTCAACCTGTGTGGTTAGATTATTACCGCTCGTTGTAAGATGGGTTGAGTCGCGCGGAACTGAAGGATGCATGAACTGTATCACCCTAATTGAGCGGGAGCGTTGCTCAATTAGGGTATCTTTTTTGTGAGTTGTATATTAAAACTCAGCCACTAAGCGAAGACCATAGATGAATCCGTTCGGATCATCCGCATCATCATATTTATCCTGCAGGTACTGGACATCCAGTGTCAGTGCAACATATTCATCGAGCGCAAAACGCACATATGCTTCGGCCACCTGGCTGCTGTCCAGGTCTGTATTGCCACCATTTATATAGGCATAGCCGATCCCGAAGTTGTCGTCTTCGCGTCCCCACAGCTTGCCGCTGATATTGATACCTCCTGATAGAAGATTCCCGCAATCAACCGCTGCCTTGTCATCCTGTTTGCCAACCCGGATCCATGCGCCAAAAATATCGCCCAACTGCTGGTCAAAAGACAGTATTGCGCACACCTTCCGTTCCTTATCCTCACCATCTATATCCAAGAATTCTTTACTGGTGCCGTTGACAATCAACCGGTAGTTTCCCTCTCCCAGGGAGGTCTCTATCATATATCCAAGCTGGACACCGTAGAAGTGGTAACTGTTGCCATCGTCATTTTCACCAATGTCCATGATAACCCCCCTGACGCTGAAATTGCCCAGGTCCAGTTCTGCTGCGCCACCAATATCGAAGGAAGGCGCAAAAACGTTGGGGCCATTGACCAGGGCCTCGTTCATGAACTGGGTGAATTCGTCATTGGAAAATGCGTTTTCATCCAGATAATCCGTTGCGTCTATCAAACCACCAGTTAATCCCAGCGAAGTGCTTTCGCCAAACTGGAAAGTATGCTTGTACCAGGCAGTGAGCAGGTAGCCCCTGTTTCGGCCGTTAATGTCTTTTACATCGTCCTCCATAGGGGCAGCCCAAGGGGCCAGAACAAAAGGGGAGATTTCGTTTAAGCCGTTGCCTGCAGCGAATCCGAATTTGGCAAACAACTCGTTTTTATCCGTGGGCCTATAGCTAATCTCCGGCTGAATTGAGAGGCCACCCCGGCCGGCGTTTTCAGCATCTGTATTGTTTACGCTCTGATACTGGTATGCGCCCCCTATTACGCCTCCTATGGACAGTTTTTCATTGATATCTACCGCCAATGCATGGGAAGTAAATCCGAGCAGGATGATACTCAAGATACTTGCAATTCCTAACCAATGTTGTCTATTTTTCTCACCATCGTGCTTTAACAAAACAACAGCCAAATTGAATAATCTTTTCATTGTAATCCTTTCCTCCTGTTTTTTTATAAGAGTTGATGTAACGAGTACCTTTGATAATATTCAGCCATGCTCTTCCATCCTCTTGAACAAGACAAAGACGGGTTGGACTTGGTTTTCATTTTGAAAATAAAAAAGGCGTAACCTGAGCAGTTAATTGCTCTCAAGTTACGCCTTCACTTCTTCCGCGTCCTTTAAGGACGGAAGCCGTAAGACATCCCTTTCCCTAACACAGAGAATGATAACTGGGGGTTTAGAAATGACTAAATCATTTCATGTCCAGGGCCTGAACCCAGATGACTGCATCCTGGGAGAGTTCTTTGCCATTGTGTTTCAGGTCTCCACCAGCCCCCAAGGCGGCAAATCCCCACCAGCCTGCCCTTGGGATACCAAAGGTGAACACACCATTTACGTCTGCCTTTATGGTCATGGTAACCATGGCATCATGAGGGGCCTCTACCTTGGCCGCTTTAGCAAAGGCATTGCCTACGACATCGTGATTCAGATATTCTACCTCAATCTCGGCATAGGAGACAGGTTTCCCCTTGCATGTAACAATGCCCCTGAAGACATTCCCGACCCAGAGGGCATAAGGTTTGTCCAGTGGAACAATCTCAACGGGGAGAGGATCACCTACCGGTTGATCCCAGTCGGTAGGGGCGCCCGCCACGTTGAATATGACCTTTGTGCAATGCTGGATGTAGATGTCCTCTGATTTTTCATAGTAAGGAGCAGGGATAAAATAGAAGATATGGTCTCCCATCCCCTTAAGCCTTACATTGGCCTCGTAGGCTCTTCCACTGTTGGTCAGGCTGGTAAATGTGATCGGCTTGAGTTTGTCAAGTAGATCCTTTTTCTTCTCTTTGTGCATTTCTCCAAAGGCTATGCATGAATGAATCTTGCCATTTTCGTCCTTGCCGATGTCCATGGTATGACCGGCTTCAAAGGGGTGAGTAAATACCAGCTTTAGGTTAAGCTTTTTTGATTTTGGGACACTGTCCGGGCTATAAAGGAGCTGAAAATGTGCAAAAGCAGGAACGCTTAAGGATAGTACGGCCAATCCAATCAATACAAACATTATTTTTTTCATTGTTTTTCCTCCTCAATTTTGTGTCTTTTAGTTGTTACTCTACAATATCCTTGCCATCGACCTCCACCAGATGGCCCGGCCCGGCATCAAATTGCACCTTGTAAGGGCCGTCCGGCTTTTTAAAGGTAAACTCGCTGTCTTCGTCCATCTTGCCCTTGATAAGCACCTTTCCGTTCCCGTCTAATAGCCTAATTTCCACACCGGCCGCCGAGGAACCGTCCGAAAAGCCGCCCTCGCACGTGATAGTTCCATCTCCATTGTCATAGCACGAGCAAAGGGGAGTATGAGCAAGGACCTGACCTGCCAGGAAGAGACCAAAGACCAATAACCCGATTGCAAACAATTGTTTTCGCATTTTTTTCACCTCCTTTCTCTTTGTATTCAACTATTTGACGTTCTTTGCCTTAACAAAACCCATTGCGATTGTTACCGCTAAGGCCAGGGCGTAAAATACAAACATGGCCTGCAAGCCGCTTAACCCGAGGACCCTTCCCCCTGTAAAAACCATAGTAGCCACCAAAATCCCTAAAATAATGGGGTAGATCACGGAAAAAAACATCCATCCATATGACCCTGATTGGATCTTGACCATAATAGTGGTGGCGATGCAGGGTGGATAAAGGACCATGAACAGCATCAGGGCCAGGGCATGAAGTGGCGTAAAACCCTTTTCACCTTTTTTCATTCTCGTCTCCAGGCTTTCTCCTTCTTCTTCCTGCTGGTAGAGCGCTCCTAAAGTGGCCACGCTGCTTTCCTTGGCTGCGAACGCGCTGAGCAGGGACACATTGACCCGCCAGTTAAATCCCGCCCATTTAGTAAAGGGCTCCATGGAACGGCCAAGTCGTCCTAAGAAACTGTTGTCTATTTTCTCCTTCTTTATCTCTCTCAGGAGCTTTTTCCTCGCCTTAAAGAGTTTCTTAAAGGCCCTGTTCACCTTTTTTGCGGTCTTGTCTTTTTTGGGTTGTACAATCTTGAAAAAAATCGGATTTTCATCCTCAAACTTTTGATTTAGGGCTCTGGCCGATTCTTCGCCCTTGGTCATCATTTTTGCTTTTTTGTATTTATCCCAGTAAAGGACCAACGCCATGAGATTTTCCCCCTGGAGTTGATCGGCGTAAGGGGT
>JAIVXD010000287.1:0-3994 GCA_048636195.1 Anaerolineales bacterium | reverse complement strand
TATACCCATGAGGCTGAAAAACTATGGCAGAAATCATAAGAAACGTAAAGAATATTCATCAAAGCGGGCTTTTTACCGGGCCTTACGTCTTCTAATAAGCGGATTGAAACTTTCCTTTCATGATTTTGGGTTTATTCGGTTATCTCACTTTATTCAGGAGAGCTGGGACAAGAAGTATAAGGAGGCTGGTCATTTTAAGAAGCACGACTGCCATGCAGGTTTGAACCAGTCCTAAGACCGGCAGCAGCACCACCCCTCCAAGCAGACCACCTATCCATCCGCCGGCAAGATCGGCTCCGTAAAGTAGACCGGCAGTACCGCTGAGATTGGGAGAGCGCTTTAAATATATCTTATTGGCTAAGGGAAACTGGGCGCCAATAAGAAGACCGGAAAAAAAGGAGAGCACAAAAAAGATTACCCGGAAAAAAGAAAATACCGCCGGACTGTCTAAGTAAGGGGAAAAGAGAAGAAATATTGCCGGAAGAGCCACGGAAAAGAGAATCATGGCAAGTTCTAACCCGATAAAGAAGAAAAAATTCCTCTTAACCCTTTTCAAAAGGGAGGTCATGGTTAGACTTCCCGCTGCTATCCCCACCATAAAGGCGGCCACTAAAAGTCCTATCTGGTGAAAGACATATCCGTAAACTGCCTGAAAGGTATAGATTAGCGCTAAGTCAAATATCATCCCGGCAAAACCGGAAGCCATAATGGCAAAGGGGATGCTTAACTTTGTAGATATTGTTGGGGCCTTAAAACAGATGATCAAAAAGAGGAGGGTGAATATAGCAAGGGGGATAGACAATAGCTTTAAACTTACCTGTTCAAACCACTTGAACAGCCACTTCATATGGGGAGAAAAGAGAGAATTCCAATAGGCAAGACTATAGAACATCCCAAGGGGAGAAAAATCCTGATTGATCTTTTCAGTAGCGCCTTTTAGGGAAGTAAAGAACCAATCTGACCACCTGGAATCTAATTTGTACTTTATATGAAACGGGGTTAAAAGGCTTACCTCAAGTTTACGTTCATTAAGCCTCTGGCTGAGTAAGGTGTGGTTAATTAAAGAAACCCCTTTTGAAGTCGAGGCTAAAAACAGGTTGAAGTCCCCGGGGATAACCCGAACATAGGGATAAACTTCTTTAAGGGTATTAAGGGTACAGGCGTTAAGATCTCCCAATGCCTTGCTTAAGTAAGTTAGAGAACCAGGTGAAACCATAACCAGTATACCTCCTTTCTCAAGCCTTTCCTTAACCAAGGAGAAGAACTCTTTAGAAAAGAGCCTGTTTATCTGTAAGGTTGAAGGGTTAGAGATGCCGACCAGAACCAGGTCGTATCTATGATGGGTTTTCTTGATAAAGAACCGGCCATCCAGATATTCGATATTTACTCGAGGATCGGCGAGTTCGGCTCCGGTCAAGGGGGTAGGAAACCTCTGAACAACCTTTAATAGCAAGGGATCGAGTTCAGCATAGTCAACCCTTTCTACAGGGTGTTTTAAGAGCTCATGGATCACCCCACCTGCGCCGCCGCCAATAACAAGCACCTTTTTTGGTGAGGGGTGAAAAAGCAAAGGTAGATGGACAAACTCCTCCACAAAGGCTATATCCGGAACCGGGGTGGTAATGATAGGAATTCCATCAGAGAAAAAGGTGTATTGTTCACCCCTTTGGGTGACGGTGATGTTTCCGTAGATAGAATTCTGATAATGGACTACCTCCTGCCCTCTCCACTGCCGGCTTATGGAAAAATGATGAATCTTATCTGCCTTTGGGCTGAGGATTAGATAAGCACATAAGACCAGGAATACTGTCGATCCGACTGCCAGAGCCTTGCCGGTTAAAGATTTACGGAGAGGATATCCCAGAAGAAGGAGGCACAAGAGGCTGTTCAAAAGCGCTATTCCCAGGGCTATCCGGATGGAATGGAGGTAAGGGACAAGCAAATAGGTAAAAGCAATTGCTCCGAAAATTGTGCCCAGGGTCTCATGGACATAGACCCTGCCAATGGAAGATGCTTTGCTTTCTGAAACAAAGTGAAGAGAATATAGCTTACAGCCGAAGGTAAATAACGCTCCATGTGTGATACTCAGGGGAGCAAAAATGAGAAAAGAGGAATATAGAATCGGAATCACCCCCACGCCTTCCCCCGGGATAACCCCTATAAGATCCTTTAATATCCGGGTTGAATAAACCGCCAGGGGTAAACACAGGGAAAAAAAAAGCTGGAGACCAACAAATCCCTCAAGCCTTTTTTTGAGGCGCTCGACCCTTTTCCCCACAAAGAGAGAGCCAAAGGCCTCCAGGATAAGCCAGTTGGCCAGGATAATCCCGATCGCCAGCTCATTGCCTGAAAAGACTACTAAGAATTCTCTCAATAGTAGGATCTGGACAACAATGCCGCTAAATCCCATTACCAGTATGGCAAAGACAAGGCGTCTTTTCATCTATTTCCAGATCCCGGGGATTTTATGGCCGCAAAACTTACACTTCCCCTCTGTCAGGTTATTATTCGAAACCGTAAAATGGATACGGTGAATTAGCCTCTTCCCGCAATTAGAGCAGAAGGTGGAGTTATGTTTATGGCCGGGGACATTGCCAATGGTTACATATTCTAAGCCTGCTTCTTTGGCAATCTTATAGGCCTGTTCCAGCTTCTTTATAGGCGTTGGCGGAAGGTTTGTGAGCTTGTAGGCGGGGAAAAAGCGGGAAAAATGTAAAGGTGTATATTCGCCCAGATTCTCTTTAATCCAGAGACACATCTTTTTCACATCGTCAGGATTATCATTCAGGGTGGGGATGTGTAAATTTACGATCTCAAGCCATCTCCCTTCTTCCCTGATAATCCTTAATGTCCTCAGCACCGGTTCAAGTTTGGCAGAAGAGGTGTCCTGATAGAATTTATTAGTAAAACCCTTTAGATCGATAGTCACCGCATCGGTATATTTGAGGAGTTCCTTCAAGGGTTCGGGATTCATTCCTCCGTTGGAGTGCCAGAGAATCCTTAAGCCCTTCTTTTTGGCAAGTCTGGCAATATCGTAAACATATTCATAAAAGCTGGTCGGTTCATTATAGGTAAAAGAGAGGGTGGGAATCTTCTTCTTTATGGCTATTTTCACCGCATCTTCCGGCAAAAGGTCATAGGTATATTCCATCTCCTCGATCGATCTCTGGGAAAGATGCCAGTTCTGACAGAATTTACAGCGAAAATTGCAGCCCGCAGTCCCAAAGCAAAGGATATTTGTTCCGGGAAGCATATGGAGGGACGGCTCTTTTTCAATAGGGTCAACATGTACTGCCGAGGGCCTTCCGTAGACCAGATTATAGAGTCGGCCATCAATATTCTCTTTGTTGCGGCAGAAACTTCTTCCCCCCTCTTTCAATATACAGCCACGGAAACAGACCCCGCACTGAACTATATTGTTGGCAAGCCTTTTATAAAACATTGCCTCTCGTAAAGAGAGCGCATCCCTTTTTGCCCATGCCTTTTTGGTCAACGATTCAAAAAAACCGGGATAAATTCCAAAAGAGGTTAAAAACAAACAGCCTTTTGTTAAAAATGCTCGGCGGGAAGCTTTTTCTTTAAGAAATCTTTCCATATTTCCCCCTGGAAGTATCATTGTGTATACTTCGCACGGTCATCAATGATGTTAAAATTTCGTATTGTTCAGCCTGCTCTGTTGCTATGTGATCGAATCATTCAACATAATTGTTAAATGTTGAAACCGGATCTGTTTTTCTTTGGGGACTATGAATAACTAATGGTTTTTTCTAACAAAATTTGGGGCCAAAATCAAGCAAGAACCTTGCCGACCGTTAGGTCTCATTTTATGTGTTCAGGGTAAAGGCTGAGGCGCTACTATTTTTAAGCCCTGTTCCCCATCATATCACCCCCTTTATTGACGGTCTCGTAAAAAGTCCAACTTCTGCGTTGTGCTGCATTTCGTAATCATTCAACGTACGATAAGTACGCCTCATGATTACAAAATTTGCACGCC
>JAIVXD010000286.1:0-4009 GCA_048636195.1 Anaerolineales bacterium | reverse complement strand
AATTGAAGAAATCACTAGATTATGAGATAGTGCCTGTATTAACAAGGTTTTGCAGATGACAGATCAAGTACTCTGGGGAAAGATATGCAGTGGCCAAAATCTCAAATTAGCTTGGAATAAAGTCAAAGAAAATAAGGGAAGTCCTGGGGTTGACTCCATAACCCTGGAAGAGTTTGAGAAAAACCTGGAGAATAATTTAAATCTCTTACAAAAAGAACTTGAAAATGGAGATTTCAAGCCTCTCCCTGTGTTGCGATTCTACCTGGATAAAGAAGATGGTACCAGTCGCCCGATCGGGATTCCTGCGGTCAGGGATCGGGTCGTGCAGCAGGCCTTGCATTCAGTCCTCTCCCCGATCTTCGAAGAAGAGTTTCTTGATTGCAGCTTTGCCTACCGTCCAGGCAGGTCAGCTTTAGGAGCCATCGATAAGGTGGAAGCATTAATTAACGAAGGGACTAAATGGGTTCTTGATGGAGACATTGAGAAATTCTTTGATTCAATTGACCATGATCTGCTTCTCAGTCTTGTGGCCAGAAGAGTTTCCGATGACAGCGTTTTAAAGTTGATAAGGAAATTCTTAAGAACTGGATTTTTTGACAATATGAGCATCCATGAGGAATATTTTGGCATAACCCAGGGTAGTGCGATCTCGCCACTTTTAGCTAATATTTACCTTCACAACTTTGACGTGGAGATAAACGTGAGAGGTTATCATCTGATCAGGTATGCTGACGACTTCCTAATCCTTGAGGATTCCCAGGAAAGAATTGGAAAGGCTTTGGCTGATACCGCTGTTATTTTAAGGGAATTGAAACTTAACCTGAACGAAAAAAAGACAAAAATCCTCCCTGTTGCAGAGGGGTTTGTTTTTCTTGGTTATTATATCGATGATAAAGGAAAGGGGCCGGGCAAAAAAGCCATTAATGCCATTAACCGGAAGTTAAAGGAGATAAACCAGGCAAATAGAAATAAAAAGAGAAAAATCAGTGAGAGCATTGAAGATCTGAAGGAAAGCATAAGAGGATGGAGCAGTTATTTCCATACATGCAGAGGAATAGAACCACAAGATCCGCTTATTTTAATTGCCTTAATAGAAATGAGTGTAAAACTGGGTGATGAGGATAATGCAAAAAAACTTCTCGAAAAACGAAAAGACTTTACTATCGATCAGGCTGATATTTACTCCCGTTTAGGGCATGTGGCACAAACCCTGGGATTGAGGGAAGCAGCCCTGGATAATTTTTCTCAAGCCTTAGCCCTCGATGCAGACCACTTCCAGGCAAAAGATTCCCTGAAACAGTTACAGTTAGTAGATGAGGATATTTATTCCTCTATCGAAAGACTGAAGAAGCTCATCCATTTCTGTCCTGATCTGGCTCAACCCTACCGTGACCTGGCTTATTGCTATGCTGAACTTGGGGAATACGGCCAGGCCCAGGAATCATACCAGCAGGCATTGAAGCTGGAGATGGAAGCAATACCTGAAGAAAAACCCATAACTCCCGTTCCACAATCAGTAGAAGTACAGGAGTTGATCTTTTCTGATGAGGATGTATCCATTTACTCCTCTTTATTCAAAGGAAAAGATGGTTTTTTCGCACGCCAGTGGGTTAATGAGAAAGGGAGGAGGGGTTTTGCCCTGGTACCTCATTCACTGGACCCGGAAGATATAAAGCACCACCTCAGTGGTAACGAAACCCTGGGATTATATTTATTGAATGTTGAAAACCGGGTTTGTCTTGCAGTCATAGATATAGATATAGACAAAAAAGCTCTTCTGGAATATGCAAACGACGAGAAGGAAACGGGAAGGCTACATAACCTCACACACCAGGATGCTGTAAAGATAGCTGGTGTGTGCGATGATCTGGAAATTCCGGTAGTGATCGAAGATAGTGGCTACAAAGGACGTCATCTCTGGTTTTTCTTTGCCAGCCCTATACCTGCCAAATTAGCCAGGATCTTCCTGAAATTTATCACTGAGAAAGCTGGTAAACCCAGTGGCGGGATACACTGGGAGATTTTCCCGAACATTGATAAAGTACGGGGAAAAGGATTCGGACCATTGATCAAACTCCCCTTAGGAATCCATAAAAGAACCAACCGCAGATGCCTCTTTCTTGATCGTGAAGGTAATCCTTTACCTGACCAGATGGCGGTTCTCCCACAAATCAAACATATTACCCAGAAGAAGTTAGAAGAGCTCCTGCTAACCTACACAGTTAAACCAAAGGCTTCTCCCCTTAAGGATACAAAGGAGGAATCACCTTTAGTAGAGAACCTGCTCTCTGGCTGTAAAGTGATCAATTATTTAGTGAACAAAGCCAGAGATACACATTACCTCAATAATTCCGAGCGTATTACCCTACTTTATACACTTGGCCACCTGGGATCTGAAGGGAAAGATTTCCTGCATAAGGTTATCAGCAATTGTATAAATTATGATTATGACTACACCGAAAAGCAGATCCGTAAGATGAAGTCTTCTCCCATCAGTTGTCCCAAGATCAAAGAAAAACATGAAGACTTTGCCCTGGATCTGGGCTGTAATTGTAATTTCAGGATTCCATACAAGGGTTATCCTTCACCTGTGCTTCACGCTTTTAAGCAGCCGAAAACATGGCCTTTTCAATCTCCTCCCCTCAATGAAAAAAGCACTATCACTCAGGATAACAGCACCATTCCGGAGAGTATCAGCGGGGACCTGAAGAAATACATTGAGCTAAAAAAGCAGTTGGGCGGAGTTGAAAAAAGTATTCACCGTATTGAGGAGGGGATGTCCTCTTACTTTGATAAAGCAGGAACTGAAAGTATAATTACTGAATATGGCCTGCTTGAGAGAAAAAGAAAAGCAGGGAATAAATTTGAATGGACGATCAAGCTGTGAGTGATCTCCATGTGTCATCGGTTAAGAGTAATATTGTAATGGAACACGGATTGCACGGATGACACGGATGCGCACGGATTAAAAATAAATCCGTGAAAATCCGTCAAATCCGTGTCATCCGTGTTCGATTTAAATTAAATTGGAGAATCGTATGAAATTATTGGTCTTTTGGAAAATAATATATACCGACTCTGTCAAACTCCTTAACCGATGACCAATGGAGTGATCTATATGGCAACACTATACCTGACCGAGCAAGGCTCGAAGCTGAGAAAGACATCGAAGAGGCTTGTAGTAGAGAAATATGGCGACACCTTACTTGAAGTCCCGGCCTATGGGATAGACCGGGTCCTTATTTTTGGAGCAGTCCAGATCAGCACCCAGGCTATCAGCTTCCTGCTGGAAAGCGGGATCGATGTTAGTTTCCTTTCCATACATGGCAGGCTTAAAGGCAAGCTGACTCCGGTCCAGTCAAAGAATGTCTTCCTGAGGCTGGCCCAGTATGACCGGTATAAGGATGAGGAATTCAAGCCGATGATAGCGAGGAGTATTCTTGAGGGAAAGCTGAAAAACCAGCGCACTATTATCCTGCGCTATAAAAGGAATCACCCTGAAGCGGATTTCTCAGCCGAACTTGATACTATTTCAAATTCAATTTCCTCACTTGTTGATACGAAAGAGATATCCTCGCTAATGGGTCTTGAAGGTGCAAGCAGCAAAGCTTACTTCCATTGCTATTCTAAAATGCTATCACAGGATTTTACATTTGATAAGAGGACGAAACATCCGCCATTGGATCCGGCAAATTCTCTTTTAAGCCTGGGATATGTGCTTATTACCAATGAGATCGGGGCTCTGGCAGAGTCTACCGGGTTTGACCCTTTTATAGGCTTTTTGCATAGTCTGAGATATGGCAGACAGTCTCTTCCCCTGGATCTGGTAGAGGAGTTCCGCCATCCTGTGATCGATGGACTTGTCCAGACCCTGGTAAACACGGGAAGCATAAAAGAAGATGATTTCTACAAGGAAAACAATGGTGCCTTTTTCTTGAACAGGGAAGCATTCAAGCGTTTTCTCACAGCCTATGAAGAGCGGATGGAAAAGCTTTTCCTGGATAGAGAC
>JAIVXD010000285.1:0-4020 GCA_048636195.1 Anaerolineales bacterium | reverse complement strand
AAAAATCCGGGCTCGTAACTCATTGAAATCATTAGGTGTGAAATTGAAAAATGATGAATTCCTGACTTTTTACGAGGCCATCAACTTTAAACTTGCATAAAATTTTACCGGATCTAATTCACCATTGTACTTAATTGTATCCCTCAGTGCTTTTATCCAGGATTCTAAGCTTAATTAGTGCCAGAACGAAAACTAGGAATTTTTTCCAAGTTCAAGTCGAAGATCCCGGACTTTGAGCGGGGGAAGACGAGATATTTGTGGAAATCTCTAAAGAGCTACTTCGACGAAAGAAAATTTTACTCCCGTATTTGAGAGATGACGATCCACATTTCACATATCGTGAGCTTACGTGTATTTTGTGCAACAATTGAGATGTTATATAAAAAGGAGTGAGCAGGGCTAAAAGACACAAGAAAGGCGTAATTATTCAATATTCAGGGTAAAAATAAAAGGCTTACGCCCGCCTGCCATCGCCTGGCACTGGCGGGCAGGCCTAAATTCCTTATTCGGAGTTTACCCGTAAGGGTTTTATCCCCGAGTTATTGAGAAGATGCAGCAAGGCTTTTTCTGCGTAAAGGAATCAGAACTGTGGAGGGGGGGCAAAAAATTCTTGAAAAATTGGATGCTTTTTGGTTTAATTAGTGTCCATCCAGAAACAACCAATTTCTGGATGGAGCTTTCAGCGGTCAGCGAACAGCAATCAGCCAACACATTGTTTTTAATGTCCTTTGCTGAAAGCCGAAAGCTGATGGCTGATAGCGCGCATCCAAAAACGCTAGTTTCTGGATGCGCACTAATTAAAGAAGTGCAGGCGACGTTCACTCACAGATCTTGATAAATATCTTCCTGTTACTATGAACAGCACTTGCGGAAGATCCTCTTCTGGCCCATTTGAGTTTCTTCAAGATGAGCCGTGAGTCGCTACTATACTTATAAGTCGATTCAATCGGGTAACGCCATTTGCATCTTACTCACCTTTAGAAATTGAAAGGAGGGCATGCCATGAAAGCAGGACTCATTTTTACAGGAACAGGCCCAATTCTTATTTTAACCACCTATGAATCTTTTAAGGATCCCAAACTCATCGCTAAATTCGATGCCAAGGGGATCAAAAAGTTTATTGCCTGTGATCTGCCTCTGGAAAAAGTCAAGGCCAGGTATGGAAATCATTTTTCTGTTGTGATGGGTGATCTTAAGCAGACAGATGATTTAAGGGTTTTGGACTATAACGGGTACAATGTTTTCCATAGCTTCTCATTTTCGGAGATGGGGAAACCGATCTATCATGAACTGTAGTAGGGAAGGGCATAAGCGTTCACAGGTTCCCCGCTTCCGCTTCGCTTCAGACGGGATCTTCGACAGGGTTCAACGTTCAGGGTTAGGGACAAGGACAAAATTGAAGACCCGAAGTCCTCGTAATAAATGCAGGTTTTTCCATATAGTTGCCAAATACCATGTTCCAGACCCGCCTGCCTCGCCTGTCATGCAGAACGGGCATATCCCAAAAGGTCGGCAATGGCGGGCAGGTTTGTGGGGATGTGAAAGCGGTATGTTTTCCCGTACAAAACGTTTACAAAATGACGTATGGTGATGAGAATGCAACCTTTGAACCCTGGTCGCCTACGGCGCCGCCAAAGGCGGGTAAACCTCTGAACCTTTGAACCCGTGAACGGTTACCGAAGGGCATTGTTTTTAGTCCCGGAAGAAGGGATTATGCTGCTTTTCCCGACCCACTGTTGTAACCGGACCATGCCCTGAAAGGACTAATGTGTCTTCGGGGAGTGTGAATATCTTTTCGCGGATGTTTCTCAGGAGAAGCTCCATGTTCCCGCCAGGAAGATCGGTTCGACCAATGCTTCCGGCAAACAGCGCATCACCGCAGATCACTATCCTCTTTATCTGTTTGGCGCCATCCAACTCCACCTCACCGTCGAAAACAAAGCCGAGCCCCGCAGGTGAATGGCCGCGCAGGTCTATGATCTCGAACCGGATCGATCCCACCTCAATAGTATCTCCTGCCTCGATAAACTGAGTGGCCTCGGAGTTGGCCGAAGTGCTTCCATACAGAGCTGCCCTATCACCCACTGATTGGAGCCCAGGCGCCTCATCGCGGTGGGTCACGATAGGTGCACCTGTAGCCTCGTGGAGTTGCTTGTTTCCTCCTGAATGGTCCCAGTGGGTGTGGGTATTGATTATGTATTTGACCTTCAATCCATCATTTGAAAGGACTTTCAGAATCTGGTCTACGTCTCCGCCTGGATCGAAAACAATTGTCTCCTTTGTTTGTTCGTCAGCGACAATGTAACAATTGACCATCAGAGGTCCTACTTCCAGCATCTTTAGAATCATTTGGTTGCCACAAGCCTCAGGATTTTTCGAAGTCCCTGGCGGAGGTTCGGAGCGCGGTCTGAGATGAAGCTTATTTGTTCCTCTGTCAACCCATCAAGCGTCATGGTGCTTCCGCCGATCTGTTCTTTAGCTTTATCGCGGATTAGCCTCGTCTTTTCCAGGAGCTCAGTTCTGATCGATTCCGGTTCGCGGAGCAAAAGGATCCCGGCCAGCATCTGGTTGAGAACGTGAGAAGCCTTGCATCTTGGATCGTCAATGATAAATGGTGTGAAATGGCGAGAGGCTTTGCGTACGGCAGTGTCGAAGGGAATCGTCCCCAGAATTCCCACGTCTAAGGAGCATTTTTTTTTCAAAAGGCGCTGCATGGACTCGGCAATGCTAACGTCTTTACGGTTCTCGGCCATGTTGGTTACAATGGAAAGGTGAAATTCTTCAATATGTAGCTTGAGTTTTATGTATGCGGAAAGATCAGTAGCACGAACCTTTTGGAAAATGGATTCAAGGGTGGGCCCTCCGGTTTTGCCAAGGGAAAACTCGCGGATCTGAGCGCACAAATCTTTAAGACCTTTGTGTTCAGCAAAAAAGCGATCCAAAAAACGATAAAAAGCGACCTGAACAAAATTGTAAGTGTCCAGAAACGAAGTTGGCTCCGCCGAAGTGACAACGATTTTCTGGTCAGCGAGGAGAAAGAAATCGAGCACATTAAAAGAGGTGTCGCCGCCGAGGTCTACGATAACGTAGTCGCAATCCAGTGTCTTGAGATGGCGGGCAATCTTCATTTTTTGCGAGTAAGTAAGATTTGCGCTGCCCAATTTTGCGGAGTTTCCCCCGATGAGGCTCAGGCCCTCAAAGGGCGTGGCTGTAAGGATGTTGTCAACTGCCCGGCCTTTTTTCTCTAAAAAGTCGTTCCAGTCGGTGAAAAGCGTCTTAACGCCCAAAAGGAGGTGTGCATCGGCTCCGCCCAGGTCAAGATCCGCGAGCACCACTCTCTGACCCAGGAGGGAAAGCCCGACGGCAAGGTTTGTTGCGAGCACAGATTTCCCCACGCCCCCTTTGGCCCCACCGACAGCCAGAATCGTTTTGGTGGGAGATTCCTCTGTGGAAGTTTTGCCCTTCTGGCGGGACTCAAGGTCCCGCACTTTTTGATGGATGTTTTCTATGTGAGGTAATAAAGCCTTATATGCCATTGACAGGCGTTGATAACGCATCTGTCGGGTCTTCCGTTCTTCCCTGTCAAGTTCATCGGCGGTATCGGGATGACAAATTGCTGCCTGACTCATGTAGGCGCGCTTCAATTCATCTGGAGTCAGTTGAGTGAGGAACTTTTTCTGGATTGTGGGAACCTCCGGGAAGATAAGGGCCAACATGTCTTTTAAAAGGCCGAACTTCGCGCGGCTGATTTTTAGATCATTCTCAAGCTGGATGTCCAAATGCTCCTCTCCTTATTACGATTTTCATTTTCCCGGTGAGAATACATACGAATATCTTGTGTGTCAAGAAAAAATCAACGCAATATATAGCGATTTCCCCGTAAGTACTCAATAAGTTCGGGTGAATCAAAAGTCTGCCATTTCTCTGGATTCCCGCCCCGCATAAAGTGCGGGATAAACTACGGCAGGAATCCAGTCCCGCTGTAAGCGGGAAACATTTTGAAACTGCCTCATATGAAAA
>JAIVXD010000284.1:0-4026 GCA_048636195.1 Anaerolineales bacterium | reverse complement strand
CTAAGCCGGCGATACATCTCTGTATTGGAGGCCAGTTTTAGAGTGGGAACCGGCTTGAACCCACAAACGCTGCCACGCCCGGTGGTAAAGCAAATGACGTTGGCGCCACCCGCCACCATGCCCGTCACGGAAACAGCATCGTAACCGGGAGTATCCATAAAGACCAGGCCCTTGGCAGAAACAGGTTCGGCATATCCGTAAACTTCCATCAGATTCGTGGTTCCGCCCTTGGTCGCCGCGCCCAATGATTTTTCCAAAATGGTTGTCAACCCACCCGCCTTGTTGCCAGGAGTTGGATTGTTGTTGATCTCTCCACCCAGGCTTGATGTGTGTTCCTCCCACCACCGGATATACTGGACCAGTTTTTCCCCCACATCACGGTTCACGGCTCGCCGAGTGAGCAAATGTTCAGCCCCATAGATCTCAGGGGTTTCGCTCAAAATGGCGGTTCCACCATTTTTCACCAGAAGGTCTACAGCAACTCCCAGGGCGGGGTTGGCCGATATGCCTGAGTAAGCGTCAGATCCACCACATTCCAGAGCAAGCACTAAATGACTCGCCGGTACTAAATGCCTCTCTACGTGGTTGGCCTCAGCGAGCATTTCGCGGACACTTGCGACACCTTGACGTACGGTCTCCTGTGTCCCGCCTGCCTTTTGAATCTCTATCGTACGCAAAAGGGGTCCTTGTTTTAGATGCATATTATTAACAAGGCAGTCCATCTGATTCACCTCACAGCCAAGACCTACAAGGAGTATGCCTGCAAAGTTTGGATGACGTGCATAGCCTGCCAGGGTACGCTGCAGCAAAACGAACCCCTCACCATCGGGAACCATGGCGCAACCGGTTCCATGTCCCAGGGAGACCACGCCATCCACATTAGGAAATTCAGCCAGACTATCGCTGGTAAACGACTCAGCTATAAAACGGGCCACGCTGGCCGAACAATTTACGGTGGGCAGTACCCCTATGTAGTTTCGCGTAGCTACACGCCCATCTCTGCGAACGATGCCATTAAACTTGGCCTGTCCTTCCCTGGATATAACCTCTGTAAAACGGGCGTCTGCGCCAAAGGAGTAATCCCTGATGAAATCTCCCATCTCCAGGTTGTGGGTATGTACGTGATCACCCGGTTGTATGTCATTTGAGGCAAAGCCGATGATTTGACCGTATTTCCGAACCGGATCATGAGCTTTTATTTCGCAGATGGCTATTTTGTGACCGGCAGGCACGTTTGCATTGGAGATCATACCACCTGGATCGATCAGGTCTCCATGGGAAAGGTTCGTCAAGGCAACTGCCACGTTATCTTGAACGTTAAGGCAAACCGTCTTAGGCTTTGTTTTGGTCATAATCCCAACTAAGGTTTAATCGGCGCTAATGCGCCCGACCCCCTTATCTTTTAGATAATACTTCCCGCTATCTGTCATGCCAATAATATTGCTACCGATCATGAATTGCATCGCCTTAGGCCGGTAATCTCTCATCCCGATTCGAAACACGCCCTTTTTTGCGTATGTAAGCTCTATTGCCGAAGAGGGATCAAGGGCTCCTTTTTTTTCAAGATCCTTGACAATGGATAGGTATGTCTGTCTCATCCTCCACGCATGAAACTTCCTGGTAAGAATATAAACCACTATCAAGATACAGATAGCAAAAATGGTTCGGCCGGTTTCAGACATATATAAACCTTAATCCTTTTAATTTATTTAAAGTGGCGAAGTTCCGCCGATAATTGTATAAAATTGTGAAACAGTTTTATTACTTGATCCTTAATCTATTCACTACTATATTCATAATATTAGCCAGTATGATCAAGACGATTTCAAAATTAACCTAACAAAGTTTGTCCCCAGATCCAAGCTGTTTTTTTAAGACCCTGTGCGCTCAGCCCTATGCACCATGCGTTTCAACTATAAACATGGAGGTACTAAGATGATTCCTGAAATCAAGAAAATATTTTACGCAACTGACCTTTCCGAGAACGCACGTTATGCTTTTGGTTATGCGGCAAGCCTTGCAAATCGTTATGGAGCCGGGATCACCATACTCCATGTTCTGGAGGATGTATCTGCCTACCAGGATAGCCTGGTAATTAATATTATTGGAGAACAGAAGTGGGATGAACTCAGGAAAAACAAGGAACAGGTCGTTCTTGACACGATTAGAGAACGTCTTGAAAAATTCTGTGAGGATGTGAGCCGCGAGCTTCCCACCTGCCCTTTTATTACGGATGATATCATTGTAAAAATAGGGAATCCCGTGGAAGAAATCCTGCAGGAAGTCGAGGCCAACGGCTGTGATATGGTAGTGATGGGGACCCATGGGCATGGGATAATGGCTAACGCCATGATGGGGAGTACTTCAAGGCGGGTATTAAGGCGATGCAAAAAGCCTGTTTTGGTGGTTCGGCTGCCTGAAGGGGAGAAAAAATAAAGGGGTTTATTCCCAATAACTTTAGGCACTTTAGATCACTTTAGTTCATTTTAGGCACTTACTTTAATTTCCTTTCTATCTCCAGCTTTTTCAACTCCTTTCGCATAATCTTGCCCGTGGCGGTCATGGGGAGGTCGCTCACAAACTCAATCTCCCGAGGATATTCATGAGCTGCCAGCCGAACTTTCACAAATTTCTTTATATTCTCTTCAATCTCCGTGCTCGGTGCTACCTCAGATTTAAGCACTATAAATGCCTTTACAACCTCTGTCCGGACCTTGTCCGGGCTGCCTATGACAGCCACCATGCTCACTGAAGGGTGCTTCATAAGACAGTCCTCGATCTCAGCGGGACCTATACGATAACCCGAGCTGGTAATAACATCGTCCTTTCGGCCAACAAACCAGAAATACCCATCCTCATCTCTTTTGGCCAGATCTCCTGTGAGTAACCAGTCGCCTACATACTTTTCTTTGGTTGCTTCAGGGTTTTTCCAGTATTCCAGGAACATAACCGGATCGGGGCTTTGAATAGCAATCTCTCCAGCCGCTCCCACAGCCATAGGCGCCCCCGAATCGTCCACTACTTCAACGATGTGACCGGGGATTGCCCTCCCCATTGAACCGGGTCTGGTTTCCATGACCTCAGAACAGCTCCCCACTACGAGATTGCATTCAGTCTGGCCATAAAATTCGTTTATGGTTAAACCCATCACTTCTTTGCCCCAATCAAGGAGCTCTTCACCCAGCGTCTCCCCCCCACTCCCGATGGTTCGCATGTGATAATCATGCCGACTATGCGGATCTTTGACCTGGCGCATCATTTTCAGCGCTGTCGGCGGCATAAAGGCATTACGGATGCCATACTTTGCCAGGAGGTGAAATGCCTCCTCCGTGTCGAATTTCTTTGCACGGTGGGCAACTACCGGGATTCCGTGGTGCCAACTGGGGAACAGGACATCGATAAGCCCGCCAATCCATGCCCAGTCAGCAGGTGTCCAGAAAAGATCATCTTCTTTTGGAAAAAAATTGTGGGGAAACTCCACACCGGGAAGATGTCCCAACAGGGTTCGGTGGGCATGCAGGGCACCTTTGGGGGGACCGGTGGTGCCTGATGTGTAAATGATCAGGGCCGGATCATCTGCTTTTGTTATAACAGGTTTAAAATCAGTAGACCCCTTTTCAATCAACCCCCAAAAATCCAGCACCCTTTCTTGCTTTTCACCGCCTGTTACGATGAGAACTTTAAGGTCTGGAAGCCTTTCCCATATCTCCAGAATCTTGTGCAGATTAGCCTCATCCGTGATAATTCCTTTGGCCTGGCTGTTAGACAGCCGGTACTCAAGAGCGTCAGTGCCAAAAAGCGTAAAAAGAGGGATCGCAATTCCACCGGCCTTATATATGGCAATATGCGAAATTGCGGTCTCAGGGGATTGAGGCAGCAGGATACCTATCCGGTCCCCTGTCTTTATCCCTTGCGCCTGCAAGCCATTGGCAAACCTGTTTGACAGTCTTTTCAGGTCCCAGAAGGTGTATTGATCCACCTGTCCATTTTCATTCTCATAGATAAGGGCCAGGCGGTATCTTTGAT
>JAIVXD010000283.1:0-4045 GCA_048636195.1 Anaerolineales bacterium | reverse complement strand
CATGAATAACAGGGAATAACGAGGATATCCGATTACAAAGACGATTAATGAGTAAAACAGGCATCATACGGGAATACAAGCAGGAGGTGAAGAATGCGGGCCCAGGACGTGTTGAATGCGGATGAGGTTTCCATGTGGCTTCGGATTCCGAAGTCCACTCTATATAAGCTTTGCAGTGAAGGTCAAATCCCCTGCGCTAAGATAGGGAAGCACTGGCGATTTGACAGGGCATCGATAGAGTCCTGGTTCGAAAAAAGAATGAACCAAGGATAGAGGATATTTAAACTTTTTTTTGAGTTAGGGGTTGTTCAATGACCAAGCTCTATATTGTCAGCGGACCAATGGGGGGCACGTCCACCGAACTTAAAGATGACGTCACCTTTATTGGAAGGGCTTCTGACAATGACATTCAAATTAAGGACCGTTCTATTTCAAGAAAACATGTAAAAATTATCAAAAGGGACGGAATATTACTAATTGAGGATTTAAAAAGTGAGAATGGCACCTGGATTGACGAAGACCCGATAAAGCCCGGTTATGAGTTTGAGGTGGAAGAAGGGCTTCCCGTTTCCATCGGGGACACCGTGATTAGCCTGGGCAGGGAATGCTCAAGAGATAGGGCGAATACAAAGTATTCCATAAACCTTTCGGAAAAGCTTAATGGGAGAAAAAAGGATCTTTCATACAGGGAAAGGCGTATTACGAATAAAAGGGAACTGGAACTGATCTATGAGGTATCTTCCGCACTGATGCAGTCATTGGATATCAATGAAATATCCCAAAAAATCATGGATTCTCTCTTCGACCGTTTTAGAAGAATAGACGGCGGAGCGATTCTACTAATTGATGACACCACCGGGAAACTCAAAGAAATAATAACCAGATCACGAGACAAAAGGAGGAGTAATAAAAACAGTTACAGTCGGACTATAGTGGATCGAGTCATACGCGATGGCAAAGCAGTAATGATGTCAGATACGAGTCAGGAAGATGAGAAAAATCTATCCGATAGCATCGTAAACCTTAAAATCAAATCCATAATATGTGTCCCCTTGATAAGTAAGTCGCAAACCCGGGGTGTTATCTACGTACACTCTGTCAGGGTGCCCGACGGCTTCCGGAAAGATGATCTCTTTTTCCTTACCGGGTTGAGTTTTCCGGCGGCAGTGGCCCTGGAAAACGCGTTGCTGTATTCCAAAAGCAAGCGGGCCGAGGAGGCATTACAGACAGCTCGAGACGAGCTTGAAGAACGTGTGGCAGAGCGAACAGCTGAACTGTCAGATGCCAATGCGCTTCTGCAGCAGGAGATATCGGAGCGCAAGCGCGCGGAGGAGGCGCTCCAGGAAACAAACAAATTCCTGAAAAACATACTGGACAGCTCTTCTTCCATTTCCATCATCTCGACCGATCTTGATTCCAACGTATTATTCTGGAACAAAGGTGCTGAAAAAATCTTTGGATACAAGGCTGATGAAATTGTTGGTCGGCAAAAAATAGACATCCTCTATCCGGATGATGAAACAAAGGAAGGTATACAAAAAATTAAATTATCAGTATTTTCAGATAATAAAGAATTAACCTTTGAGATAAGAGAGGTTACGAAAGACGGGCGCGAACTCTGGATTAATTCAACGTTAACACCAAGATTAGATGAAAATGGTCAAATTGTGGGTATTCTCGGTATTGGAAACAACATTACCAAACGTAAACAGGCAGAGAAGGAAAAAGAGAAACTTGAAGGCCAACTCCAGCATGCGCAAAAAATGGAGGCTGTCGGCACGCTGGCCGGTGGCATTGCTCATGATTTTAATAACCTGCTCATGGGGATCCAGGGAAACGCTTCATTAATGCTTTTGGATGTTGATCCAAGCCATCCTCATCATGAAAAACTGAGAAACATTGAACAGTATATTCAAAATGCGGCGGGCCTTACGAAACAGTTGTTAGGGTTTTCAAGAGGCGGAAAATATGAGGTCAAGCCGGTCAGTCTAAACGAGCTAATAGAAAAAAGTTCTGAGATGTTCGGCCGCACGAAAAAGGAGATTAGTATAAACTCAAAATTTCAGGAGGACATCTGGATCGTAGAAGCAGATCAAGGACAGATTGAGCAGGTCCTGTTAAATCTCTATGTCAATGCCTGGCAGGCCATGCCCAGTGGCGGCGACCTGTATCTTGAAACAGAAAACGTTATGCTTGATCAGGTATTTGTGAAGCCTTATGGTATCGAACCCGGCAATTACGTGAAACTATCTGTCAGCGATACAGGAGTGGGTATGGACAATGCAACTAAGCAGCGCATCTTCGACCCTTTCTTTACCACCAAGAAAATGGGAAGAGGGACCGGCCTGGGGCTCGCGTCTGCTTACGGCATCGTCAAAAATCATGGGGGTATCATTAAGGTTGAGAGTAACAAGGGTAATGGAGCCACTTTCAGTATTTACTTACCGAGATCTCAAAAAGAACTTATAAAAGAAATTCAGGTGGCTGAAAAGTTCTTGAAAGGTGAGGAGACAATTCTTCTGGTTGATGATGAGGATATGATAATTGATGTTGGCAGGGATATGCTGAGCACCCTGGGTTACAATTTTTTCGTTGCTAAAAGTGGCAAAGAAGCCATAGAAATTTATAAGCAGAAACAGGATAAGATTGACATGGTTATATTGGATATGATTATGCCGGACATGGGTGGCCAGGAGACTTATGAGCATATGCATGGGATAAACCCTGATGTCAAGGTCCTTCTCTCGAGCGGATATAGTATCAATGACCAGACAAAGGGTCTGTTGGTTAACGGCTGCAATGTATTTATCCAGAAACCCTTTAATATAAAACAGATGTCCGTAAAAATCAGGGAGGTTTTAGACAAAGGTTGACTGTTCCGGGGGGAGCATATATGCTCTTTCATCAACCAGAAAATTAAGGAGGGGTGAAAATGCAAAAAGCTGAAGTCAAATTCGGTGAGTGGTTCGAAAAGGGATTCAACCTGTATAAAGAAAACCTCGGCACTCTTGTGCTGGCCTCGCTCATTGCCCTGGTAATCAGTGCTGTGACAATAGGGATACTGGCCGGACCCATGTTGGCGGGTATCATTCTGATTACCTTGAACCTTTTCGATAAGACGGAGCCAAAACCCGAAGTTGGAAACGTATTTAAAGGGTTTGATTACTTCCTGAACTCCTTGCTCTTTGTAGTAGTCTGGGGAGCTGCCGTTCTCGTGGCATCCTTTATTCTTGCTCTCATCCCCTGTATTGGACAACTGGCCTCCCTGTGTGTTGTTTATGTGGTTCAAGCTTTCCTTATGTTCGGTCTCTTCCTCATCGTAGACAAACGTATGGAATTCTGGCCTGCGTCAATGGAGAGCTTCAACATTGTTAAAACCAATTTTTGGCCTTTTTTGGGCCTTTCAGTTGTCGCGAGTATTATCGGAAGTATCGGTGCCATTGCATGCGGAATCGGCATGGCTGTCACTGCCCCTATCCAGGTTTGTATCCTGACCGTGGCCTACCGCGATGTGTTCAGTGAGGTCGAGAAACCTGCCACTACCGTTGAAACGCCTGACATTGATACAGATGCAGATGCAGACCCAAAAACTAACACTGAAGAACCGGAGTAACCCTTTCCAATGGATTCTGCTGGAGAACGGCGAATCGGAGCCCACCATTCGCCGTTCTTGTCCTTGACCCGCCCTCGTTCCTACTGGGACGTGGTGGGGGCACATTTTCCCCTTGCCTTAGTGACAGGGATCGTTTTGTTTGTGTCGAGGTGGATTCCAGGTAATCTCTTACCCTTAAGACCCTGCACATTTCTTCAACTGACAGGCTATCCATGTCCATTCTGCGGTTTTACCCGATCGTTCTGGGCCATGTCTCATGGGGACTGGGCCTCCGCTCTGTACAACTCCCCTATCGCCTGCCTGGTGTATGTCGCGGTTGTGCTCGTGTTCGCGTGGAACGCTGCGGGCCTGCTGCTCGGTGTTAAAATTTCACGTAACCGATTCCTGCGGCTAAAGGCCGGTAGGGCTCGCTGGGGTATTGTTATTTTTTCT
>JAIVXD010000282.1:0-4047 GCA_048636195.1 Anaerolineales bacterium | reverse complement strand
AACGACACCCTTACTCGTGTCATCAAGGAGGTTATACAATCTCTGGTGTATTGGGGGATAAAGAAGGTACTGGTGATCAATGGCCATGACGGTAACATCCCATGCATCGAGGCAGCCACCCGGGATATGAAGCTGGAGTTCCCTGATATGGGGCTGGCTGTCCTGGATGCCTGGTGGATGACCGCGGGAAGCCTCCTGCCCGCAGATACATTTGAAGTATGGGAAGGCCTTGGTCATGGAGGAGAGGGAGAGACATCTATTGCACTGGCTATTATGCCTCATCTGGTGGACATGAGCCAGGCGAAAGGAATGATTCCGGATATGGACCCACACGTGAAGCTCATGTGGAACTTTCAGGAACTCACCGATTATGGGGCCAGCGGGGCTCCGGAAAAGGCAACAGAGGAGAAAGGCCAGAAGATGAAAAAGGTCCTGGTGGACTATATTGTGGATTTTGTCCAGCGGATGGACCGGCAGGGTTGGAGGTATGAAAAACGCTAATAATAAGATTCGGGAGGGAGGCACCGTAGCCATATTCTTCACTGGTGGAACAATTGCCATGAAGTTGGGGCGCGGATCCAAAGGTGTAGTCCCGGAAGTGCAGTTCCAGAGCCTTGTGGATCAATTGGCGCCTTTTCAGAGAGATGTGCATTTTAAGGCAATTCATTGGGCCGATTTGCCCAGCCCGCACATGACTCCCGAACGTATGTTTCAACTTGCCATAGACGTTGAAAAAGTCCTTAAAGAACCACACATCGACGGTGCAGTGGTTGTTCATGGTACAGATGTCATGGAAGAAACTGCCTTTATGATGGATCTGGTCATTGATTCACCAAAGCCGGTCGTGTTGACCGGGGCTATGCGATATCATAACGAGCCCGGATATGATGGTCTGAGGAACTTGCTGTACAGTGTCCGGGCATGCCAGGCTCCGGAGTCGCTTCATATGGGAGCCATGATACTCATGACAGACCGGTTATACGCAGCGCGGGAAGTGACCAAAGTTCATTCCATCAACGTGGATGCCTTTGATGCACCAGGGTTAGGGCCTTTAGGGTTTGTTGAAGGTGAAAAATTTCACTTTGTGCGGCGCCGGACGGATCGTGCACACTTTCGTGTTGAGGGCATCGAGCCCAACGTGGATTTGGTAAAGCTGTGTACTGGTATGGATGACCGGTTTATCCGTTGCTCGCTGAAACATGGTGTGGCAGGTCTGGTTATTGAAGCCCTTGGTTCTGGTAACGTTCATCCAGGGGTCGTCCAGGCCATCGAAGAGACGATAGAACAGGGGATTCCGGTGGTCATGACTACTCGATGTATCCGGGGTGGGGCGTGGCCAATTTACGGGTATCCTGGTGGAGGGCGAAGTTTGCACAAAAAGGGCGTTATCATGGCTGGTAGGCTCTCAGGCCAAAAGGCACGAATCCAGCTTATGGTAGTCCTGGCCAAGACTCGTGACATGCAACAGATCAGGGAGCTGTTTGAGAAGAACTGAAAAAGATGAACATCGAACATCGAACGTCCAACATCGAATTTTGAATGGGAAAAAGGGAGACCCAGAGATGGTTAAAACTTATTCAGCGTGTACCAGTAATTAAAAACCTGAACTACTAAATGATATTTTACAGGAAACAGAAGAATTAATTAAGATTTTCGTTACGAGTATCAAAAAGGCTGAAAAGAAACCGCGCCTTGGCGTGGTTGAATGTTCGGTATTGGATGTTTGTTTTTTTATTCGATGTTGGACGTTCGATGTTCGATGTTGGACGTTCATCTTTCAAATTACCTGGAATGTCTCATGATAGAGAAAATAGCGGGCAAAACAATAATGGACGCGAATAAACAGGCGCTGATGCCTATGACGGCTACGTATCCCATGCTTCTCAGCCCAGGATAGTGGGACAGGGAAAGGGAGCCAAAACCCACCAGGGTCGTGAGCGAGGTCAGGACGACAGCGCGTCCTGTTTTAGTCATTCCTTCCAACATATTACCCTGATCACGCCGACGATATGTATTGGTGAGGTGAACCCCGTCATCAATACCAATGCCGGCAATCATTGGGAGTACGATCAGGTTGAAGAAATTAAAATCAAGCCCAAAAATTACCATAATACCGCATATACTGGCCAAGGCGACCGCGAGGGGGATAGTCGAGAGTATAAATAATTTCAGACTGCGATAATAGACAAGCAGGACCAGCATAATAATCAGACCTGCCACCCACAGGGAGGATTTCATGTTGTTAATGATGAGTTCTTTTAAATCTCCGGTCAATATACTTGACCCGGTCAACTGAAAGCAATCCCCCTTGATCCCTCTCTCTTCCATTTTCCGGGCAATCATTTCCTTGAACAATGCCGTGTCAGCACGCGACCAGAGGTCTTTGTTAGGGGTAATATAGGTAACCGTCTTAAAATATCCGCCTTTCTGATATACGAACGGTTTTAAAAAGCTCTCCAGCTCTGTTTCCTTTAACAATCCTGGAAGTAAGATTTTTTCCGTTGAAAATGCCTTAGACAGGGATCTAAAATATTCATCGTACAGATCCAGCCTTTCAAATCCGTTTTCTTCTAAAGCCTCATTGAATGTCCGTTGAATACGCTTTATTTCAAAGGCATCCGGATGCTGCCGGATGAACTCCATATTCTTTTTCTGAAGGCTGGGAGCACGAAAGTATTCGCTGATGGATTTGATCCCCGCGACCATGCCTGATTCCTTCATTTCCTGTAATGCCTCGTATATTGAAGCGCTGGTTTCCATGACCCCGGCTTCTGATTTGTCTGTGGCCACTAAAAAAATTTTTCCGGTTGAACCTCCCAGCCAGGCAGTAACCTTATCCTGCAAGAGGAAAACTTCGTTGCCGGACGGCCGGAAATTCTTCAGGTTATCATCGAATTTGATACTGATCCCTAATGCTGCCAATACGCAGATCGCAATAAAACTTACCACAAGAAGGGTCCTGGGATATTTTCGGAGCGAATTCAGGAGGGGCTTCAGGCCAAAACCGGCGATGCTGACCCTCTGTTTAGGCCTTTTTCTGCTTGAAAACCATAAGAGAATAGATGGAAGAACAAGAATCATAACAATCATGCAGAAAAGGATTCCGGTACCCGTCAGGAAAGCCAGTTCACGAAAGCCCTTGAAGCTGGAGATACCGATGGAATAGAAAGCGGCCGCAGTTGTGATACCGCCTATAATGATCCCCATACCGGCTTGTCTGAAGGTTTTCTCCAGGCGGGGAAGGACATCCAGCGAAACATTATCCTGATCAAAATAGCGGTTGACAATGTGGATGGCAAAGTCAATTCCCAGTCCGATCAGGACACATGAAAAGATACAGGTAAGGATATTCAGGTGGTGAAAAGCAAGGCTGGCAAAACCCAGTGTCCACAAAATACTCAGGGCCAAAGGCAGGCCTACATAAAACAGGATGTTGAAGGTTCTGAATGAAAGGCCGAATAGAATCATGACGCCTAAAAAAGATGTGAGCAGGGTGATCTTCATATCTTTTTTGGTGGCGGCTTCGTCATTTACTGCAATGGGATACCCTCCTGTAAAAGATATTTTTATCTTTTCGGGCAGATATCCAAACTGATTACGAAATTCAGATAATGAAATATTTTCAAGACTGCGTATTTCCGCCATTAATTTTTTGCTGAACTCAACATCCTGGGGCGGGCTTTTTGGCTTTAGAAACAAGAAATAGGTTCCACCCTCTCTTGTTTTAAAATATCCCTCTAATGCTCTGGCTGAACGTTTCCCGGACCGGCTTAATGCATCAGGTTTCAACAGATCCCTGAGCGAAAGAGGATCGACATAAACCATTTCTTTGGCTGCGATGCCAAATGGCGTCATTAATAGTCTTTTATTTTCACTAACCCGGCTATTAATCTCGGGATCAGACAGCAAAAAGGCCAGTCTTTTGATGTCCCTGGAATTTAAAAGGAGCGGGAGATGTTCCATAAGCGCATGAAATATATCAGCAAATTGTTCACCACCGCTTTTATGTTGCACATCATGGATCAATGGGCTTCGAGCAAAATTTTC
>JAIVXD010000281.1:0-4072 GCA_048636195.1 Anaerolineales bacterium | reverse complement strand
AGGGGTAATACCCACGAATTTTTCTCTCCGGTTTCCGTTTATAAAACAAGCAATGGGTTTGTATATGTGGCCATGGGTAATGACCGTCAGTGGAAGTCGTTAATTTCCCATGAAATATTTAAACCCCTTGATAAACCGGAGTATGAAAAAAATGCAGGTCGAATACGGGATGTGGAGAATTTAAACAAGGCCATTAATGAGATTACCAGGAATCACACTTCCGAGGAATTGATCGAGTTATTTAAGTCAATGACGCTTCCCATCAGCAAGATAAAAACCATTCCCGAAGTGGTCGCCGATCCCCTTGTGGAGCGGAGATTGCTGTTTGCTGAAGACCAGAAAACAGGGACCAGAATCACCCTGCCCCCACCGCCCAATATGACGCCATTTTTAGAAGAATCGAATCGTAAACTTCCTTTCCCCCCGCGATTCGGGGAACATAACCACGAGATCTATGGTCAGTTGGATTACTCGGATGATGACATTCAGGCGCTTAAAGAGAAAGGAATAATCTGAGAAAAAAATGGGGGGAGATAAAAGTTTAATAATAGCTTTACCTTCTTTTTCCATGAAAATCTGCGCTTAAGATAATGAAGTAAACGCCATGGACATAATTGTGTTGACAAAAAAAGTCCCAGATACCACAGAGGTCAAACTGGATCCCAAGACGGGAAGCCATAGAGGGCAAGGAGGGATCAGGCCGTAATGGGATTGCCCACATTCGAGTATTATTGTCCTGATACATCGGCCGAATTGGAAAGACTGCTTAGCGAATGTGGGGGCCAGGCTAAAATTTTGGCTGGAGGAACTGACCTCCTGGTACAGATTAAGGGTGGGTTGCAGAGTCCCGCTGTTTTAATTGATATCGGGAATTTGGAATCCCTTCAAGGGATATCCCACAAGGAAGGGAATGGGACTGAAATCCTGGCGGGCACCAAGATCGCGGCTATTGAAGAATCCCCCTTGATCCGTGAGAAGGTCCTCGCGTTGTACCAGGCAGTGAGACTTTTAGGGTCTCCCCAGGTAAGAGCCATGGCAACGTTGGGAGGGAATATTTGCAACGCCTCTCCCTCGGCCGAAACCCTTCCGGCACTCATTGCCTTGGGCAGCGAGTTGACTGTGGCAGGCAATGGTTCAGAACGAAATCTTCCGGTTGAATCCTTTTTCTTGGACTATCGTAAGGTTGACCTGGGACCAGGGGAATATCTGAAATCTGTCTTTGTCCCTGAGCAGTCTGATGTTTCGGGCAGTGCATATCTCTGCAGGATGCTACGAGGGGCAATGGAGATAGATATTGTCAATGTAGGTGTTTGGTTCCTGATGGATACTGAAGGAAGATGTCAAAAGGCCCGCATTGCCTTAGGATCAGTCGCTCCTAAACCTTTTCGGGCCTATGAGGCAGAAGCAGTCCTTACAGGCAAACCACTTTCGGAAGATAACTTTCAGCAAGCTGGAAAGGTGGCCTCCAGTGAATCATCTCCTATTGATGATATAAGAGGGTCCGCGGAATATCGCCGTGACATGGTAAGGGTTATGGTAGCCCGTGCCCTTAGTATGGCCTCTAAATCCCTTCAGAAGTCATGACCAGACCGCTAAAGATTAAAACCAGGGAATGGATGTATGATTTGTTGCGTTTCGCTGTTTTTCCAGTTTGGGAGACCAAATTTATATGAAGCAAGTGATTGAATTGATTGTCAACGGAGAACCCTCTGAAGTTATTGTCCGGCCTAACGAACTCTTAGTGGATGTGATCAGGGACAAGATTGGACTGACCGGAACCAAGAAAGGGTGCGGGGCAGGAGACTGTGGAGCCTGTACAGTCCTAATGGAAGGCAAGCCCATACTCTCATGCCTCACATTGGCCATCTCCTGCCAGGGAAAGCATATCGAGACCATTGAAGGTTTGGCTAAAGATGGGATACTGCATCCCCTTCAGCTAACCTTTGTGAAGAAAGGGGCAATCCAGTGCGGTTATTGTACACCTGGAATGATTCTTTCCGCCAAGGCCCTGTTAAGGAAAACACCTGATCCTGATCCCGAAGACATCAGATATGAAATGGCCGGCAATCTTTGTCGTTGTACCGGTTATAAAAAGATAATGGAGGCCATAATTGAAGCTGGCCAGGGAGCGCATGAAGGAGGCCCCGAACGTGTCCGGATTTGATTTTTCCGTTATCGGCAAAGGCCTTCCTCGCAAGGATGCCTGGGAAAAGGCCACTGGAGCAGCCCAATATACGGATGATATGAAGCTGCCACGTATGCTGGTCGGCAAAATCAAACGCAGCCCCCATGCCCATGCACGGATTCTCTCTATCGATACGAAGAAGGCCGAAGCCCTTCCTGGCGTAAAGGCAGTTCTAATTGGGTCAGAAGCCCCTAATTTGTATGGCATAATGCCTCAAACACCCACAGAATCGGCCCTTTCCATTGATAAAGTGCGTTTTGTGGGCGAAGGGGTGGCGGCTGTTGCGGCAGTTGATGAAGATACTGCATCAGAGGCCTTGGAGCTTATAAATGTGGAATATGAACCTCTCCCTGCCTATCTAACCCCAGAGGAGGCCCTTGAGGATGGAGCGGTTCCAATTCATGAAGATAAAAAAGGAAACAGTATCATATATGAAGGGAAGCAGTCCTTTGGTGATGTGGATCAGGCCCTGTCCCGTTCGACTTATGTGCTTGAGAAAGATTTTTATACACAATGCGTAAATCACGCCTTTATGGAACCGCATTCAGCCTTGGCCAGATTCGACGAGGGGGAGAGGTTGACCCTCTGGTCATCTTCCCAGATTCCCCATTATCTGCACCGGACCCTTTCTCTGGTTCTGGGAATTCCAATGCAAAGGATTCGCGTTATCCTCCCAACAATCGGCGGGGGATTTGGAGGAAAGGGGGAAGTTGCTTCTAATGAGCTCTGCGCTGCCTTTCTGGCTCGCAGGACCGGGAGGCCGGTAAAAATTACCTTTGAAAGAGAAGAGGTGTTTTTCACCAACAAAGGGCGTCATCCCATGCGTATGCACGTAAAGGTGGGTGTGGATGAAAATGGAATACTTCAGGCCATTGATTTTGACACCCTGATGGATGGCGGTGCCTATCTGGGATGGGGGGTGGTGGTCATGTTCTATTGTGCGGCCATGCTCCATCTGCCATATAAAGTCCCGAACGTTCGTTTCCATGGGATGCGGGTCTATACCAATAAACCGACTTGCGGTGCCATGCGTGGATTGGGAGGGGTGCAGCCTCGATTTGCGTTAGAGACCATGCTGGATGAAATTGCTTTAAAATTGGATATGTCTCCCTATGAGTTAAAGCGAAAGAATGCCGTGGAGTCAGGCCATACCACAGCGCTCAACAACTATGTACGTCATTCCGAGTATAAGAAATGTCTGGATAATGTGGTAAAGCGTTCCGGTTATCTGGAGAAAAGAGGAACGCTCCCCTTTGGGAAAGGGATTGGCCTGGCTGGTGCACATTATAGTTCAGGGACATCCTACACCCTTTATCTCGCATACAAACCCCATTCTTCAGCCCTGATCCGGGTAGACACCGAGTCCGGAGTAAGCGTTTATTGCGGGGCTGCGGATATTGGACAGGGATCAGACATGGTAATGGGGATGATTGCTGCAGAGACACTTGGGGTTCCTTATTCCGATGTCCAGGTCTACTCAGGAGATACCGGGATAACCCCCTTTGATTTAGGAACTTTTTCGAGCCGTGTTACCGTGGCCTGCGGACATGCCGTGGAAGAGGCGGCCCTCGAGATTAATAAAAAACTTTTTGGAGTTGCGGCAGTATCATTAGGGATCCAGGGCGAGCAGCTTATTTCTCAAAATGGAAAGATTGTTTCCCAATTTGAAAAGAAAAAATCCATTGATTTCTGGGAAGCGGTGGAAAAGTACATCTCGGCATCCGGGCCGTTAACTGCCACCGGCCATTATACCCCACCACGGCGTTCAGCCTCAGGCAAGGTCCAAGGGGGGAACATCGGGCATGCCCCAACCTATGGGTTCACTGCCCAGGTAGCTGAGGTAGAGGTAGACATAGAGACAGGAGAGGTTCGGGTCATGAAAGTGAC
>JAIVXD010000280.1:0-4076 GCA_048636195.1 Anaerolineales bacterium | reverse complement strand
CTAAAAGGCTTTCCCGGTGTGATCTGTTGGGCCTCATTGCCGCCAGGGAGGCCCTGTCAGACTCTGGTCTGAAATTTGACACTTGCGACAGGAACGACATTGGTGTTGTTTTAGGAGGTGGTGCCGGTGGGATGCTCTCCTGGGAGAAATACCGGCGAGCCTTATGGTCAAAAAAGACCAGGCCAAGACCTTCCCTGCTACTTTCCTCCGCGTCCTGCACCCTGACCGATCTTATAGCCAGCCGCTACAGGCTCACCGGATCCCGGGCAACTATCGTGACGGCCTGCTCTTCCAGTGCAACCTCAATAGGTTTTGCCTCTGACCTCATCCGCTCAGGCGCTCATGAAATCGTTATCACCGGAGGGAGTGAATCCCTTTCAGAAGTCACTTTTGCAGGATTCAATGCCTTACGGGTTGTGGATCCTGAATATTGCCGTCCTTTCGACAAAAACCGGAGGGGGCTCTCTTTGGGCGAGGGGGCTGCGATCCTCGTTCTGGAAAATTATGAAAAGGCAAAAAAAAGGGGGGCAACTATTTACGCTGAGGTGCTCGGCTATGCCACCAATTCGGATGCCTTCCATATGACCTCACCGGACCCTGAAGCCATGGGCATGAGCCGGGTAATGGTCAAGGCATTGGAAAGAGCCAGTGTGGCTGCAAATCAGGTGGACTATATCAATGCACACGGCACTGCCACCAGGGCAAACGACCAATTGGAAACAAAGGCCATCAAGAAAGTCTTTGGCGAGAAGGATGCAGGATGCCTGGCCATTAGCTCAACAAAATCCATGGTCGGCCACTGTCTTGGCGCGGGTGGCGCAATAGAAGCGGTAGCGACAATTTTGGCCTTGCGCGAGCAGGTTGCCCCGCCCACCATACATCTGGACGAGCCTGATCCGGACTGTGATCTGGATTATGTTCCCCTGCAATCCAGACCCCGAAAAATCAGGATTGCCCTTAGCAATTCCTTTGCCTTTGGGGGCAATAATACGTCGCTGGTTTTTGGCAGAGGTCAGGTCTGAATGGTAAATAATGATATTGTATTTACAGGTATTGGCGTTATCAGCTCATTGGGTATTGGCCAGGAAGCTTTCTTGGCGAACTTGAGGAAGGCAAAGTCAGGGATTAAAAGGATCACCTCTTTTGACACAAGTTCTCTGGGATCAAATATTGCCGGTTGGATCGAGGACTTTGATCCGCGCCAATTCATGTCGCCGGGCATCTACAGGAGAATGGGCCGGATTTCAAGGATGGCGGTGGCTGCAAGCATTGAGGCAGTAAATGACAGCGACTTAATCCTTGATACCTTGGACAGGGAAAGAATCGCCGTAATTATGGGAACAGCATACGGCAGCAGTTCTCACGTGGAAGAATTTTATTTGAGCCTCCTTGAAAAAGGCCCTCGAGGTGCCCAGCCATTCCTGTTCCCGGAAACGGTTCCCAATGCCCCTGCAAGCCATATTGCCATGTTCCATGGCATAACAGGTCCTAACACCACCTTTTGTCAGAATGAGATTTCCGCGGAAAATGCCATTTTGTATGCCCGGGACCTCCTGTTACAAAATCTGGTGGACGTTGTCCTGGTGGGAGGTGCCGACGAGTTATCCCCTGTGCTTTTCATGTGTTATGATGCCTTGGGCGCGCTCAACAGGATCAAAGTGAAGGTCGATCAACCTGTAAAGACCGAACCGGGCCGCGGTCTTGTTCTTGGGGAAGGAGCAGGGATTCTGATTATGGAACGACGCGATTTTGCTGTAAAGCGCGGGGCAAGGATTTATGGAACACTTAGATCAGGTGTATTGACTGGTGGCGTGACATCCACAGGGCATTATGAAGTAGAGGGAGACCAGATGGGCCGGGCCATGTCACTGGCTATGGAACAGGCCGGTGTTGATCCGGATACAATTGAACAGATACATGTTTCCGCAAACTTTTCCGGTGAACTGGAGAGGATGGAATACGACAGGCTCGAAAGGACCTTCGGGGTGAATACAGCCGGCTTGAGGGTAATCCCGCTTAAATATCTCATGGGGGATTTTGGAGGAGCAGGCACCACCCGGGCTGCAGCGATTCTTCTCAGCCTCCATTACCAGTTGCCGCTTCCCACAGTCGGTGCTGAAATGCTGAAGGCCGGGTCTCAACATTCAATTGAGTGGGAAATATGTCCGGGAAGAAAACTTCAGTTCGCACTGATGACCACCAGCACCTTTGGCGGGGGCTCCTGCAGTCTTGTTTTTGCCCAGGACGGACTGAAAAAAATGAACATCGAACATCGAACGTCCAATCACGCCAAGGCGTGATTGAATGGGAAAACATGAAGAAACAAAGTTTAAAACCTGAACTACTAAATGATATTTTACAGGAAGCAGAAGAATTAATTAAGATTTTCGTTACAAGTATCAAAACGGCTGAAAAGAAATAGAAATAGTCGTTGAATGTTCGGTATTGTATGTTTGTTTTTTTATTCGATGTTCGACGTTCATTTTTCAAAACAACCCCGCATGCCCCCAATATCTTCCAGAGCTTTTGAGAAGTTACGAATTGGAGGACCCTTTTCCATATGAAAGTCCTTTTAGTCTCACCTAATATTGAATCTCTTCCCGACCCTGTTTTCCCCATCGGCCTGGCATACATCACGGGGGCACTGAGAGAAAACCGGATCGAGCACCAGGTTCTGGATCTCTGCTTTTCCGAGAACTATGATGCCTCTATTAATTCTGCCATAACCTCTTTTGAGCCTGATATCATAGGCATTTCTTTGAGAAACTTCGATAATGTGAGCTACCCCAACTATATCTCTTATCTCCCCTTTTATCGTCATGTTGTCCAAACGATCAGGGAAAAGAGCCGGGCGCGCATCGTACTGGGAGGGAGCGGTTTCGCGCTTATGCCTGATGCGCTCCTGGAATACCTGGGAGCTGATTTTGGAATTGTGGGTGAAGGTGAGGCGTCCTTTGTCAGTCTCGTTAATGATCTTGATAGGAAAAAGGATCTTCCCGGCTCACTCAAACCAGGACTGATAGACGCCAGGCCTGCAATTATTAAAAACCTTGATGACATAGCGATTCCGGATCGGTCGGGATTTGACAATGAGGCATACCTGAAATGGGGAGGTATGGGGAATGTCCAGACAAAAAGGGGTTGTCCATTCAAATGCGTTTATTGCACCTACCCAGTCATTGAAGGAAAAAATACAAGATTGCGAAACCCTGAACTTGTCTCAGACGAGATCGAAAGCATACTTGAGTATGGAATAAATAACATTTTCTTTGTTGATAACACCTTTAATTATCCTGTCGATCATGCTGAAGCGATCTGCAGGGAGATGATCAGCCGAAAACTTCCCATTAAATGGAGTTGTTATGCAAATCCCGGGTTTATCACTCCAAGACTAATTGAATTGATGATAGCTGCCGGCTGCACAGGGGTGGAATTCGGGAGTGATGCCGCTAATCAGACAATGCTTGTTAATCTGGGTAAGAATTTTTCAGTCACGGATCTCAGAAACGCCTCCACCATTTGCCGGCAGGCAGGTATGAGTTTTTGCCACTCTCTTCTCCTGGGGGGGCCAGGGGAGACCATGGAGACGGTTCATCAGACATTCGATGCTGTTTTGGGCATGTCTCCCACGGCCACAATCTGCATGATCGGTATCAGGGTGTTCCCGAAAACTAAATTATCGGGTATAGCTATGGAGGAGCAATTAATAGACCCTCAACAGGACTTTCTAAAGCCGGTTTTTTATCTTTCGCAGGCCATAGAGAACGAAATCTTGCCCTTTATCAAAAAATTCTCTAAGGAAAACCCCACCTGGATATTCCCTGGCCTCAACATCAACATAGATACTGAACTGCAAAAAAAATTGCGCCGGTTCGGGATCAAGGGGCCATTGTGGGAGTATATGAAGATGGGGGAAAGGCTCCATAAGCGCTAAGTTGTTTTTGCCCAGGACGGACTGAAAACAATGAACATCGAACATCGAACGTCCAACATCGAATTTTGAATGGGAAAAAGCGAGACCCAGAGATGGTTAAAACTTATTCAGCGTGTACCAGTAATTAAAAACCTGAACTATT
>JAIVXD010000279.1:0-4104 GCA_048636195.1 Anaerolineales bacterium | reverse complement strand
TTTTCTTTTTCCATCATTTTGACATCCGAGTTCCGGCCTCCTATTTACGATTTGCTCTGACCTTCTTCACAAAAGACAGGTCAAAAAGCTTTTCATAGTTCGGCTGTTTCTCAATAACTCCCAATGCCTGCATGCGTTCGCCAAGGGTTTTGGTCTTTTTAACAAAGGATTCATCCATTTCCCAGGCCAGTTCCATGTTGGGTGCAGCCTTCCTAAGGATCTCCAGCGGAGTTCCGAATGTTGAGGCCTTTTTCAGCCATTCATCTTCATGGGACTGAAGGTATTGGGTCGTCCGGGCATGGGCAAGGACTAACCGGTAAACAAGTTCGGGGTTTTCCTCAATGGTTTTTCGCTTCACGAGCATCCCAGCATTTATGGTACCGATGGATTCACCAAAGTAAGGATAAGAAAGAATTCTTCCATAGCCCTGATGCACTGCAAGGGTTGGAAAAGGCTCCCCTGAAAGAAAGGCATCAATACCACCTCTGGCAAGGGCCATACCCATGTCAAAAAAGTCAACCCTGGTTAAGCGAACATCCTTGTCAGGTGATAGTCCGTTCCGTGTCAGGGTCTCTCTCAGGAGGATTTCGTGCATGGTACCAGGCACATATCCGATCTTCTTCCCTTTCAGGTCCTTTATTGTTTTTACAGGACCTCCTTTTTTTACGACTAACGCAGAGCACTTATTGCAAAGCGCCGCCACCAAGACAACCGGTTGCCCCTGTGAAGCGGAATGGATAGCGTGGGCTAACGTAGTACCGCACATGTCTAAGCTTCCGGCAAGAAGGGCCACTTTCTGATCTGCGGGATTGGTGAAAGAAAATACAGTGTTTTTTTGGCCTGACGGCAAAAACTTCTGATAAAAAAATGGTTGAATGGTCTGGGCTGTTTTCCAGGTGCCTACCCTGATTTCTTTTGCCTCCACAACTCCACGTACAAAGAAGAGTGAACAGGTAAGTAAAAAAAGTACCATTAATAAACGTTTCATCGAGTTTCTCTCCTTTTATAACAGACCTCGTAAAAACTATTTTATTTAGTGACTGCAATCTCTATAGTTATTAGGACTTTGCTCAAAAATTAGACATCAGGTCGGTTTGGGTTATGAGGTTCAGGGTTCAAAGGTTTTAACCCTTGAACGGTGAACCTTGAACCTGAGTAGAGCACTTCAACAACATACCATCAGTTTGCGATTTTTCGTATCCTGATTTCCTGATGTTCAAAGCAGTTAGATGGTAAATCAGGATCCCAGCCCATGTCTGCCTGCATGCGTTTGCAATCCTCTAATCCTTTTCCTCTTCCCTTTCCGGTATCTGCCTTTCCATCCCTGGGGCTTGCGCCAACCTCGGGGAAAAAAAGATTTGCCCCGGCAAGAAGGGATGCGGAGTGGGGTTCGTGGGTACAGTGAGCCTTTGGAACATCACCCATGACAAGACGGCTGACCGCAACCATCCTGGCCATTTCAAGTTCGCTGATCATGCCATACTGTTCCATGGGAGACCCGGGAAAATTGATGCGCCGCATAACGCCACTGTATGTGGCCCGGTGTTTTCTTGCCAGGAACATGAGATCCATAATTTCTTCAATATCATGTTCAGGGCCTACCGGTTCAACGCAATTCATCCATTGTAATCCCACGTCCTTTAAAACAGTAATAGTATGGATACGCTTTTGCAGCTTGAATGGAGTGTCTCTTCCCTCACCCAGTCGTACTGCATGGTAAGCGCCCACAAATCCGGCGTCCAAAAGCCTTTCCCCTTCCTTATGATTGATGTCACGGGTATTGGCCACCAGGGGAGTTGAGACCTCATTTCTTAGCATCCTCCCTGTTTCCAAAAGCCTTTCAAAGGAGTAAGTGCCGGTGGTCATGAGGTTCAATGCATCAGTCCCTCCGGATTCAGCCAGCCTGGCCCATCTCAGGATCTCATCATTGGTGAACTCGATCTTTTCTTTGAATATGCCTGCCTTAACAGTAAGGGAACAAAAACTGCAATTAAAGGGACAGGCTTCCACATTAATGCCTATATGGAAATGATTTTCCCCTTTTCCAATAAATTGTTCCCTGGAGAGCCTGTTGGCTGTTTCCATGAGGGCATAGGTCTCCCTGGTATGGAGTTCAAGCCGCATAAGGCTGAGCGCTTCCTCCCGATCGATGCCTGCATTGTCGCTTCCCTTGTTCAGAATATCTGCTGTTTTGTGTGAAATTCTCCAACTCATAGCTAAAATACTCCTTCCTTCTTCAGATCCCTGATAGCCTTCGGTCCCCATGTCCCCGAGTCGTAGGGAAGAAGGATATCAGCACGATCCGCACATGTTTCGCATTCCTTCAAAATGGGGGTCAGAAAGGACCAGCAAAGTTCAACACCATCCTGTCGCCAAAAGAGCATATGATCGCCCAGCATGCAGTCTAAGAGCACTTTTTCGTAGGCGTCCAGTATGGGACCGGTGTAGTTCTGATGATAGTGAAAATCCATTGTGACAGATCTTAGACATACCTTTGCGCCAGGGTTTTTTGTTTGAAAAGTCAACGAAATTTTTTCATCCGGGTAGATACCCAGAATGAGTCGATTGGCAGTGATGTGTTCCCCCAGTGTCTGGCGAAACATAGAATAGGGGACCTCTTTAAACTGAATAACGATTTCGGTTAGCTTTTTGGCCAGCCTTTTCCCTGATGTGAGGTAAAAGGGCACACCCTGCCAGCGCCAGTTGTCCAAGAAAACCTTCATCATGGCAAATGTGGGGGCCAGAGATTCAGGGTTGATGCCAGGTTCATCGCGATAGGCCGGGACCCTCTTTCCATCAATGGTGCCGGCGCCGTATTGCCCAAGGACCAGGTAATCTTTAAGATCTCCAGTGGGAAAAGGCCTGATAGTCCTATACACCTTAACCTTCTCGTCACGGACCCGATCGGCCTCGAACAGGGAAGGGGGGTCCATAGCCGTCAGGGCGAGGAGTTGCATCATATGGTTCTGGAACATATCTCTTAAAACACCTGCCTGTTCATAGTATCCCGCCCTGTGCTCTACACCAAGGGTTTCAGCTGCGGTGATACTTACATGGTCAATGTATCTTCTGTTCCAGATGGGTTCAAATATCGAGTTGGCAAAACGGAACATGAGAATATTCTGGACGGTTTCCTTGGCCAGATAATGATCAATCCGGAAGATTTGATGCTCTTGAAAATGCTCATGCAGGGATCGGTCCAGGTCGATGGCAGTGTCCAGGTCACGACCGAATGGTTTTTCCACAACGATTCTTGCCCAGCTATTTTCCTTTTCGCTTTCCACTGAAAGACCGGCCTTCCCCAGCATTTGGGCGGTTGACTTATATAGAGACGGTGGAATAGCCAGGTAAAAAACCCTGTTCCAGCCAGTGCCATGTTTTTTGTCCAGTTCCCTGAGAGACCTGGCCAATGCCTTGAAAGAGGGGAGTTCACCGTAGTCAATTGCCTGATAGTAAAGCGATTTGGAAAAGTCTTGCCACTTTTGATCATCCAGGATGTTTGCGGTCTTCAAAGCCTTTTTCATTTTATCTCTGAATTCTTGATTACTCAGTTTGGTGCGTGCGCATCCAACAACAAGGAAGGGATCGGGCAAACCATCATTAAGAAATAAATTAAAAAGGGCCGGAACGATTTTTCTGGCAGTCAGGTCACCTGATGCGCCCACAATAACGACCATACAAGGATCGGGGGTGCCTTCAATGAGGCAGGACTCCGATGGAATCCCCATATCCGGGGTAGTGGTCTCTGCCATGGTGGCGGTATCTAAATTCTGCATTTCATCCGTCTTGTCCATAACGATATTCTTCCTTTATTCTGCGATTGAGTTACCGTGTGTTGGGTATTGGCATAGGGCGTAGGGCCATAAGCGTTAAGTTATTTTGTAAACATTCCCAGGTTGCATTTATGCGATACGGTGTTGTTTTGAAAGATGAACGTCCAACATCGAATGAAAAAAACAAACATCCAATACCGAACATTCAACCACGCCAAGGCGTGGTTTCTTCTCAGCCGTTTTGATACTCGTAACGAAAATATTAATTAATTCTTCTGTTTCCTGTAAAATATCATCTAATAGTTCAGGTTTTAAACTCTGTGTCTTCATG
>JAIVXD010000278.1:0-4111 GCA_048636195.1 Anaerolineales bacterium | reverse complement strand
GCACTCCAAACTTTAGCTCACTTCCCCGCTGCAAGCGGGATAAATAGGCACTTGTCCGGTTTATCCGGGTTTATTACCTTCAGGAAAGCAAACTGAGAAAGAGACCGGCTGCTGACACTGTGCCTATTGTACCTGCAACATTCGGTCCCATGGCCTGCATAAGAATAAAATTGCTTTTGTCTTCTTTCATCGCCATGACCTGCGCAACACGTGCAGCCATGGGCACAGCCGATACGCCCGCTGCTCCAATCAGGGGATTTATCTTTTCCTTTAAAAACAGGTTCATGAGCTTGGCCAGAAGAAGCCCGGCAGCCGTGCTAATCGAAAAGGCGATCAGTCCAAGAAAAAATATATACAGAGACTGAGGTCTTAAAAAGACACTTGCCGGCATAGTGGCACCGATACACAGGCCTAAAAATATCGTTACAATATTTATTAACTCGTTCTGAGCCGTATTGGAGAGACGTTCTACCACGCCGCTCTCTTTGAACAGATTACCCACCATCATCATTCCAACCAGAGGCGCGGCAGGAGGGATAAGAAGGCAGATGATCAGTGTTGCTACCAACGGAAATCCGATTTTCTCGAGCTTGCTGATGTAGCGTATCTTCTTCATCTTGATCTTGCGTTCTTCTTTGCTTGTCAGGAGTTTCATTATGGGCGGCTGTATAATCGGCACCATGGCCATGTATGAATAAGCGGCCACTGCCGTTGCCCCGAGCAGATGCGGAGCAAGCTTGGCCGTCAAAAATATCGTTGTAGGTCCATCGGCTCCCCCTATGATTCCAATGGAAGCTGCTTCATGCAGATTAAAACCTAACAGGAGAGCGCCGAAAAAAGTTATATAAACACCAAATTGGGCCGCCGCACCAATAAGGATTGTCTTGGGGTTGGCTATGACAGGACCAAAATCGGTCATGGCACCTATACCCATAAAGATAATCGGAGGAATTAGGTCAAAATGGGCAATGGCGTAATGGTAGGGCACCCATAGAAGATGTCCCTCTTCCATGAGCTCTGTCAGTGGAAGATTTACAATAAACATTCCGAAGCCTATGGGAACTAAAAGCAAAGGCTCATAATTCTTCTTTATGGCAAGTATGATAAAAGTGAGGGCAATAAGCCACATTAAGACATTACCAAACGTTAGATGCGCAAATCCCGTATTTAGAAAGATCCTATTGAATATACTGAAATCCATGTTAATTGTTTGCCTCCCTAACCTTTCTTTTTCATCATATTTTCAATTCCGTTTATGATTTTCGAATAGAGAATAATTCCTAATTGTAATATAATTAAAGTAACGAATACTCCACCGAATCCGATAAAAAACATTTCAAATGCTTTTCCCCAGTTAACCATTTTTATACCTCCAAGTAATCCCGGTGGGCTGAAAAACCTAATAAACTGAGCCTAATTAGAAGCTTGAATCGGGCTCTGGTTCCGCAAACCGACAGACCTATAATATAAGGGAAAATAGCTTGCAGGTCAAAGAAAAAACCCTCAAGTGTTTCACCTTAATTGAGCATCACTCAATAAGGGTTTTATTGCTTTACAAGTGTCTTCCCTTACGCTAAATTATAAAATATTATGTCCGGCAGCGGGCAGGATATAGGCGAAGAGAAAATCTCCCAAATATTCTTGAGCGAGGAGGAATGCATACATATGTTGAAGTCTCATAGCGGCATCCGGCCCAATCCGGTGGGTGATTGGCCCCAGATAGATTCTACTTCCTTTGTGGACCCCAGCGCCCAGATAATGGGGAATGTTCATATCGGCCCGAAGGTTTATGTGGGTCCACAAGCAGTAATCAGGGCGGACGAAGTGGATAGTCATGGTAAAGTCCACCCCTTGTTCATTAAAGAGGGATCCTTGATCCAAGACGGTGTGATTATTCACGCAAGGTCCGGAACATCTATGACAATCGGGCCGGGTGCAAATATCGCCCATGGCGTAATCATCCATGGCCCCTGCGAGATCGGTAAAGGGTGCTTTATTGCCCTTAGGGCCGCCATTTACAGTTCAACGCTTGAGGAAGAGGTGTGGATCGGAATCGGTTCAGTGGTAATGAGAACAACAATCCCCTCCCATACGATGATCCCTGCGGGTTCAATAATCCGTTCCGGCAGCCATATTAGCCAGTTCAGACTTACGAATGTAAAAGAGGAGGAATATAAGAGACATGTTTTCGAGGCCAGTGGCGCGTTAAGAGACGGTTATTTAGAGCTTTACAGTAAAGGCGTGCCTGAAAAAGGCAGCGATTAATGACAAAAAATGAAAAATATTTCTCTAAACCAGTACCCAGTACCGGATACCAAGTACCACCTCAATTGAGTTTGGCCCAATTGAGGTGTTATCTCAGCATAATCCTGGCATCCACTATCCAGTAACCTTCTCCTCGCGGCATTACCTTCACGGGGTTGAAGTCCAGCTCGGCAATTTGTGGTATATCTTCAACTAACGCTGAGAGTCTGAGCAGAAGGTCCTCCAGAGATTCAGTGTCGCTGGGTGGTGAACCCCTGAATCCATCAAGTAGGTTTGACATCTTTATAGATCTCACCAACTCTCTGGCATCCGAATCAGTAAGCGGGTGCAACCTGACGGCCACATCCTTTATCAGTTCGGCATATACTCCTCCAAGGCCAAACATTATGAGCGGCCCAAAGGATGGATCCAGCGTCACACCGACGATCGTCTCTATTCCTCCGTTTATCATGTGCTGTACGGTAACGCCCTCCATCTCATGTTGACGCCCAGTCTTGGAAAGCCCGGACTTAATATCATTAAAGGCCCTCTTTACCGCTATTTCTGATTCAAGATCGAGTTTGACCCCTCCGACATCAGTCTTGTGTATAATGGTGGACGAGCTAAGCTTGACTGCAACTGGAAAGCCCACTGTCGAGGCTGCGGCAGTTGCCTCGTCTGCGGTTGTTGCCATCAGCATATCGGCAATGCGGATACCGTAGCAGCCAAGTAGATTGGTTATCTCCTTCGGTGAAAGCCAGAGCGGCCTCTCGGCACTCCGTGTCATTGCTGTTTCAATTATCTTCCGCGCCCGTTCCCGCTTGATCCCACGAATTTTGGGAATGGTCCCCTTTGACTTCCTCAGCCATTCACCATACTTAACTGCTTTGGCCAGGGCCAAAACCGCCCCCTCAGGGAATGAATAGGAGGGCACCAATTTGTCTTTGAAATCCAGTTTTGCAGTGAAACCCCTCTGCCCCATAAGACAGGCTAACAGGGGTTTGCGGTGCCTAAGAAAAACAGGCGCCACGCGCCGTATGGCGTCTTCCATTCCCTTATATGAAACAATTACCGGCGGTGCAAATATGATAATAACTGCATCATTACCTTTGTCAGTGGCCAAAAGCTTCAATACACCTTCGTACTGCTCCTCATTGGCGCTACCAGTCAAATCAAGGGGGTTGTGAATTACAATATCCCGCTTGTTGATAGATCGCAGTTTCTCTATGATTTCCGGAGAGAACTCAGGTAACTCAAGTCCGTGTTGCTCGCACGCATCTGCAGCAAGTATGCCCGGACCTCCTCCATTAGTTACTATTGCCACCCTCTTTCCCCTGGGCACTGGCTGGTGTGAGAGCGCAGTGGCAACTGCAAAAAGTTCCTCCAGGGTGTTTACCCTTATCATACCGGCCTGACGAAACAGGGCCTCTGAGGCTATTTCCGAGGTAGCCAGGGCTCCGGTGTGGGACGAGGCAGCGCGTGATCCAGCAGGGCTGCTGCCACTTTTGACTACTACTATGGGCTTGACGGCCGAGACCCTTCTTGCAATGCGGGCAAATTTACGCGGGTTGCCAAAGGACTCCAGGTAAAGCAAGATAACCTTTGTTGCAGGATCCTGTTCCCAGTATTGGAGCATATCATTTGCCGAGATATCAGCGCGATTACCCACGCTAATAAAGGTGGATATTCCGATATTAAGGTTCTTGGCATAGTCCAGGATTGCCAGTCCCAGCCCACCACTCTGGGAGAGAAAGGCAACATTGCCTCGTGGAGGGTAGATTTGTGAAAAGGTTGCGTTTAACTTCATTGCTGGGTCAGTGTTGATGATCCCCATACAGTTTGGGCCCACCAGACGCATGCCGTGGCC
>JAIVXD010000277.1:0-4117 GCA_048636195.1 Anaerolineales bacterium | reverse complement strand
TGTTTCACCTTTTCCTCCTTCCAGGTAAACCCAATGATGATCATCCACCTGCACTTCACGCCTTTCAAGCCCTGCCCAAAAGCGGAGGGCGTGTTTTGCAGATTCCAGAATAAGGCCCGGAAACCAGTAATAGAACACACCACCTGATACAATTAAAACAAGGATGGCAATCAGAATACCCTTAATCAACCTGGCCATGGATTTCCTCCGGCTAAAGGTTTAAGCTAACTTCGCGCATAAAAATTTCTTCGACCCATTGAAATCACAGCCTTTCTTTAACCTGCACCTTACACCAATTTTCTTTTAGTAGTAAAGTTCGTAACTGTAACGTTAAGTCATGTCAAGATGTTATAACCCTTGAACCTGGAACCCTGAACCTAGAACCGATCAGTTTAGGATATTTTGATTTGAGATCATATTGGGTGTCACTTTCCACGAAAAAGAGTAAAATAGAATATATGCTTTCAGCTCCTCCGTTGAAGGTGGATCATTATGGAACAGTGAAAGAAAATGGAGGGTTAAATCATGTTTCCCATGGAATTCGACCATAGGCTCCTCGACAGTCTCCCTCTTCCGGATACTGAAGAAATAAAGAGAGTGATACAGGTTCTCAAGGCCATTGCGGTTCGAAGGGTCTTGCCCTATTTCAAAAAAAAGAGGGGAACGGATCCCTCTCTAATTGCCAGGATTAGAGAAGGGCTTACCATACAAAGACTGGAAGACGAAGAAAACCAGATCCGTATCGTGAGTTTAGTCTCCGGAAAAGATAATCGATACATCATCCATATCCACGAGCGGGTTTTTGATTACCTTGCTTTTGTCATACCCAGTGACCCCGAATCCAGATTAAGCGAAGGTCCAGTCGAAGAACAAAAAATGCTCGCATTTGCCGAATTCCTGTTGCGTCATGAAATTGAACATGCACTGTACGATCATGCATCAGAACGTGAGGTCATCCATTCCGATATGCTGTTTGCCATGGATAGGCGTTCCAATGATCCCCCCTTTTACCGTATGTTACGAAATAGTCTGGCTGATGAAATGACTGGCCTAAAGGGAGAACTTTACATTGCCCTGTTCGATTCAGCAGAACAGGAAAAGCCCTACAAATATCTCATTACACGGATGCTAAAATCTCAAGTGGTGGCTCTGGGGGATATTCCAGAAGAATTGCTGCAGGGTGTATTTCCCTCTCTTGATACTGAACTGAAGACAAACATTTTAGGGGAATGCTACCGCAGGAGTCGTGATACAGCATATTCCCTGATGCGAAGGACATCTTTCCTACGGAAAGTGATTCGGCTTTTTGTAATCACTTTGAAAAACGATGCGAAGGAGGCGGAAGAAGTCTTTGATGCTTTCAAAGGTCGCTGGGGATTGATCTATCTCTTCCATGAGCTGGATCTACCGGAAACCAGCGTCGAAGAGATGGACTCTGAAGAAATTTTTGCTTTTTTCAAAGAAAGTTTGGAAAAGCTTTCAGAAAAATTTGGGGAGCCTTTCTCTCTGGTTACAAGGGCACATGGGGCCGTTGCGCCCAAACCTGAGCCTCTTATTAAACCTGTGAAGAGCCTTAAAGACCGCATTGAAGAGGCCCGAAACGATCCATTGTTCAACCGTCAGGCATTGGAAATCATAGACAAAAACAAACTTAGCGCTGTTGGTCACAGCGGTCCCAAATATACCGAACTGATTGAAACGCTGCTTGCTATTCCATGGGGGAAAATCCACAAGATTACTGTATCGCCTGAGGCCTTTGAAAAAGGTCTGAACCTCACCCACTATGGGCTTAAGAGACCCAAGGACATCATCTGTGACTTCTTTACCAACCTCATTTGGCGCTATCAGCACTTCTGTGGAGAAGGTGATGTTTCCTGGCATCGGACCGGAAGTGTCTTCCTGTTTGTGGGTCCTCCGGGAGTGGGTAAAACATCCCTCGCCATATCCATAGCCAAAAACCTGGGCATTGCCTATCATAAAATCTCTTTGGGGGGAATGCGTGACGAGGCAGATCTCCGCGGATACGGCTTCACCTACGAAGGTTCAAAACCGGGGGCCATTGTCCAGGGGCTTATCAAAATGGGGATTATGAATGGCATGATTATTATGGATGAGGCCGATAAGACGGAAAAGTTCGCCATTTCAACCCTTTTGGAGATCCTGGATCCGGAACAAAATCATCTCTTTCACGACAAATACACCATGACGACCGTGGATATTGATCTGTCCAATTGCCACTTTATTCTTACGGCCAATACCCTAGAAACCGTGCCTCCTGCTGTGGTCAACCGGTGCGAAGTGGTTTTCTTGGACCATTACAGCGTTGAGGAAAAAATAGCTATTGCCCTGCAGCATTTGATCCAACGGGTGCGTCAGAGATACCAGATCAGTGAAAAGGATATCTTTTTTGATCCTGACCATGAAGTAGATCTTCTGAGGTATCTGATCAAAAATTACACTTATGAACCAGGTGTGCGTGAACTGGAACGGATCATCCGCACTCTTTTTATGCGGATTCTACGAAAAGAGATCCTGGCTAAACAAGAGCATGATGTACGGATCACCAGGGGGAAGGTCAAGCAATACCTTGAAACACCCTTGAGGCCCAGGCAGATCAATGAAGAAGACCGCGTGGGAGAAATGCTGGCCCTGGGGGTCAACGTGGAACTGGGCGTGGGGTCTATTATTCCAATTCAGGCCACCCCAATCCAGATTGGAGGCGATAGCGAAAGGCGTCAAGAGGGATACCTGAGCATGGTTCATGCTACAGGCAACATTCAAAAAATAATGGACGAAAGCCGAAAGGTGGCGACCACTGGCATCCTGCACTGTGCCAGCGCTTTAGGAGTGGATCTCGATCAAGTAGAAAAGCCCGTTCATATTCACTTCATGGGGAGCTCCACACAGAAGGATGGGCCGTCTGCCGGTGGAGCCATTGCACTTGCCCTGGCTTCGGCACTCTCAGGCCGCACAATCCGGAGGGATGTGGCCATGACAGGCGAAATAGATACCCAGGGGCGGATCATGGGCGTTGGAGGATTGGAGGTTAAACTGGAAACATCTTCAGACGCGGGGTGCAAAACCATGATCATTCCGAGAGAAAACCTGGCCGGTGATGGAGAAATCGAACGCTTGCCTGATCCCCTCAAACGAGAACTCCAGATACTTAATTACGAGGAATGGAAAGGAGATCACGAGCCCTTTGATCACAAGCACCATGCACTTCAACTGGTGGCAGTGGATCATATTGTGCAGGCTGCGGATATTGCCTTTATTGATGAAGAGGAATTGAATTCCCTGGAAAAGCGCTTTATTCCCCACGGCCGTTCGGTGGCCGAGGAATTAAAAAAGGTTAGCAAAGACTCCAAATCGTGTGTCAGCCTCTTATTCTTATTTGCCAAAGGCCCTGAAGAACTGGAACTGGGTGATCTGGAGGATGAATTCCGGGAAGGCTGCAAACGCGTTTTTTTATTACGGCCTGAAGTCAAAGAGGACATTCTTGCAAAGTATCCAGCACTGGAAAAGCACTCTTATTTTCGTACCGTTGACCCATCCGGAAAAAAACTTGCTGACATTATTCAAGAAATGCAAAAACTTTTTTTAAAAGACTCGACTGTTCCTCGTCATTTTTCCGTCATGGCGCCCTTTTTCTTCTTAAAAAGGGATGGCATCCGCACCCGGGACTTTCCTCCCACGCCATCTTTTGAAGGCATAAGGCTCTTCGCGAACAATTACACGGTTCAGCACGTCAAAATCAAGACCTGGAAGCCTGTTCTCAATCGTGTTTACTGTCATCTCGCTCAATTAGAGTCATCCCAGATAGACGCCTGCCCTTTCTTGGGGAAAGTTGATGGTATTTATGCTGTGGATCTCTCCTTTATCCCTGAAAAGTACCGCCTGGATGTGAGGCGTGCAGAAGAAATCCTCAATGGATGTCTGAGACAATGGTTGATGGCTGTGGAAAAATCTCTTTGAAAGGTATTTCAAAATTTCGTGATACATGGTAACTTTAGACCTCGTTGAGTAGTTGAGTTAAGTGGTTGAGAAGGAAAATAAGTAACTTCTCAATGTACCAGTTCGGCCGCTCACAACCGGATTAATGCATTGAGCGAATGAC
>JAIVXD010000276.1:0-4133 GCA_048636195.1 Anaerolineales bacterium | reverse complement strand
ATCTTCTTCACCTGAAATTTCTGCTGATCCACCACGAAATAAAGAGGCCGTTCGTTTGCCTTATACCCGGAGTAGGCAGCGACTTCTATCTTTATGTATTTCGAGTCCTTTTGCATAATATAAGCAAATTCCCAGCCCTCTCCGATCTTGCGCCCTGAGCCTTGCGCCTTAAGCCATTACCTATACCCCCAAACTTGTGGAAAAGCCACGGCTAAACTACCCCAACAGTTTTCCATGGAACCTATGATTTTATTAACATACCCAACACCAGAACACCAGCAGGTAACTTTGGGTTGAGTCACCTATAACCATAAGGAAGATCATTTGACACCAAGTCCTTCTTGTTTCCTTTTCATCGGTGTGTTAAGCTCCCCACGATTTTATAGGAGGTTATCTCAAACCATGAATCAAGAAAAAATTGTGACACGGTTTCCACCCAGCCCGACCGGCTATCTGCATATCGGTGGGGCAAGAACGGCCCTGTTTAACTGGCTTTTTACCAGGCAAAAAGGCGGAAAATTTGTGCTCAGGATCGAAGATACGGACAAGGCAAGATCCTCGGATGAAACTACAAAGGCCATCATAGAATCCATGGAATGGCTCGGCCTTGACTGGGATGAAGGGCCCTATTTCCAGTCACAGAGATATGATATTCATAATACTTTTATAGAACGTCTTCTTTCCACCGACCAGGCCTACCATTGTCATTGCTCACCGGATGAACTGGAACGGGGAAGAAAAGCAGCAATGGCCAAAGGACTCAAGCCCAAATATGATGGCAAATGCCGTGATTTGGGACTTGGCCCGGCCCCGGGTTCAGTGGTAAGGCTCAAGACCCCCAAAACCGGGATAACGCAATTCAATGATCTGGTTAAAGGGCGTGTCCGTTTTGATAATGAAGAGCTTGACGATCTTATTCTGAGGCGATCGGACGGCAGTCCAACATATCACATGGCCGTGGTTGCCGACGACATCAGTCTTGGCATTACCTATGTTATCCGGGGAGATGATCATGTGAACAACACGCCCCGCCAAATATTGATCTACAAAGCCCTGGGTGAACCCATCCCCCAATACGCCCATGTACCCATGATCCTGGCTCCGGACAAAACAAGGTTGAGCAAACGACATGGGGCCATATCGGTCCTTGCCTACAGGGATATGGGTTATCTGCCCCACGCCTTACTCAACTCCCTGGCCAGGTTAGGGTGGTCTTATGGAGACCAGGAAAAGTTTACAAAAGAGGAACTCATTGAAAAGTTCTCACTCAAAAACGTGGGGAAGTCTGCAGGTGTCTTTAATGCAGATAAGCTTCTGGACCTGAATGCCTGGTATATTCGCAACTCTTCAGATGAGTTTCTCGCGCGTGAGCTGATCCCTTTTCTAGAGCAATTTGGTTTTAAGGGGCTGGAACAACAAAAGGTTAAGGAAGCGGTTGCCACACTAAAGCCAAGAAGCAAAACCCTGTTGGACATGGCTGAAGGTGCCCTCTTCTATTTTCAGGAGGAAATCACCTATGAAAAAAAGGCCGATGACAAATTTCTGAAGCAGGATATCCTGGGATTGCTTGAAGACATCCATGGCAGACTTGAAAAAGCCTCTGAATTCAACCAGGCAGATCTTGAAAAGATTTTCGTGGCCTTTCTCGAAGACAATGGAATCAAGCTCAAAAAAGTGGCACAGCCGCTCAGAGTGGCCCTTACAGGTAAGACAGCAAGCCCGGGGATCTTTGAGGTAATGGAAATTTTAGGCAGAGAAAAGGTGCTCGAAAGGCTCGCAAAGGCCATCACTCATATCCGGTCTAAGGCATAATCAGTCGATATAAACCGGTTCCCTTAGAATGAGTTCTATGGCGTTTGCCGCCACAGCGGATAGTTGAGGGTGGGTCTCCTCTAAGTTGGCGATCTGTCTTAGATGATCCGCTGTCCTCATAATGAGGGATGCCATGTCCCCTTCATTCACAGGCACATAGGTCAAAAGCTGCTCCCAGGGGACGTTTCTGGCCCACATGAAAAGGACAGCAGCAGGCCAGAAAAGAATGGGGGAAGACTCAAACCCCCGTTTGCTTTTTAATTCCTTAATATTTTCAATATGATCAATAATATTATTAAATTTTTCCTTGATCTCAGTTAGGTCGAAAACCCCATCGACCATTGGCTCCAGTTCAAGGGTTCTATCCCATACAAAAGGGGCCAATCCTCCTGCCATGATTTCAGGAGAAACATTATTCAAGGCCCCCCTCCTGATAGCTTCTGCAATCAATAAGGGTTGGTCCAGTCTCAACTTGGATGCCCAATGGCCGTCCGGGGTTAATCTGTTTGCCTGATCCACAAAACCGGTTTCCTGCAAAAACCTCACATGACGTTTGAAACTGAGCCACAATCCCCCCCCCATCCCCTCCATTTGCATTCCTAAGGACTGAAGATCACGAAGCAATTTCATTAGTGGGTTCTTCTCTTTCCCATGACAGGTTCTCACATGGGCACAGGTTTCGCACGGAATCGTGCCATAGCGAATGCTCCGGCTGAGCTGCCTGACATCCTTTTTCAATTCCAGTCTTTTCTGGATGTTTTCCAGGACCTCGTAAGGATCGGCCGTATCGCATTTGCCTCCTGAAAGGATCTTTTCTAACTTTGATATCAGTTCATCCCAGCGTCTCTTGACAAAAGGCCCGGTTTCTCTCTCCTGGAAGGAAGCAAATGAAAGACCAATAAGATCCCTGACCTCCAGTGGGGTATGAGACAGAAGCAAATTCAGGGTCATGGAAAAATTGATATGAATCTGGCTCACAAGTGGCTCGGGACGCGCATTATTCAGTTCGCTAAGGAGTTGCAGGTCCTGGTGAAGACCTGGAATCACAACCCCGAACCCGATCCGATCCTTTCCCCTCCTACCTGCCCGTCCGACCATTTGATGAAAGTCCGTTGCCGTCAGATCTGCGAATTCGCGTCCATTGTAACGGTCGCTTTGCACAAGAACAACGGTCCTGGCAGGAAAATTCACCCCGGCTGCCACTGTGGATGTAGAAAAAATAGCCTCCAGATATCCCTTGCTCATCATCTTTTCAATAAGAGCCTTCCAGTAAGGAAGCTGTCCCCCATGATGGGAGCCAACCCTGGATTTCATAAGCGGTCCCATCTGGCGATGTCCCTCAAGGTGAGGGAAATCCCTTAGAAATGCGCTTGTAGCTTGTTTGAGTGACGCATTTATCCTGGGCTCAATATCTGATTGGCGGCAGGTGAAAATGGCCCGGTCACAGTCCGATCTTGACTTTAAAAAAAAGATCGCCGGCAACAGATTCAGTTCTCGTAATTGTCTGATAATTCTACCGTAATCCGGTTTTTTCCACCGCCCCCACCCGCCTCCTCTGGAGGTTAGAAATTTCTTGACCTTGGGGCCCAGGCCTTTTTTACCAGTTAAAGGAACAATAAGGCCCTCATTGAAAAGGAAAAGCATTTCCAGAGGAACGGGTCGCTCTTCCGAGCGTACTACACGATTTGGGGTTCCACGAATCTCCCGCAGCCACTCACAAACCTCTTCTGCATTGGATACAGTGGCTGAAAGCAGTAAGAGTCTGACACTTGATGAAAGATAGATAAGTACCTCTTCCCAGACAACGCCTCTCTCAGGATCGCTCAGATAGTGGGCTTCATCCAGGATCACGAGATCCGCACGTATACCGGTTCCTTCATGCATGGCATCATAGAGCTGGTTCCGAAGAATCTCCGTTGTACCCACAATGACGGGCGCTCGGGTATTCTCCTTGCGATCACCAGTCAGGATGCCACAATTGGAAGGACCAAATTCATGACAGAATTCCTGATAAATGGAATTGGAAAGGGCCTTGAGGGGTGACGCGTACCATACGCTCAGGCCTTCGGCAAGACATGATTGGATTGCCTGGGAGGCAATCCAGGTTTTTCCAGAGCCTGTTGCGGCGCTGACGAGGACGTCATAGTCTTTAATCAGTTCCAGTGCTTCCCGCTGAAATGGATCTGCCCTGAAGGGCTCAGGTTCCGGTACGCCTATTTTGCGGAAAATTGACCTTAGTTCCGGGTCTATCCTGGGTTTTCCATAATGGGCCTGCCTGTGAGGACTTGAACGCACATACGCCTTGACCCTGTCATGCCTTT
>JAIVXD010000275.1:2778-4147 GCA_048636195.1 Anaerolineales bacterium | reverse complement strand
TAAAGGCTATTTTAGAGGCGGAGAACTATCCCGGGCCTTCCTTGATTATTGCCTATTCCCCATGCATTAACCACGGTATCAATATGGGGTTGACTCAGGAAGAGGAAAAGAAGGCCGTGGAGACGGGATACTGGTCCCTTTACAGGTATAACCCGTTACTTAAAGATGAGGGGAAAAACCCGTTTATTCTTGATTCCAAAGAGCCCAAAGAGGGTTTTAGGGAATTTCTAATGGGCGAAGTGCGCTATTCGAGCCTCACGAGAACCTTCCCGGATCATGCCGAAACGCTTTTTCAAAAGGCTGAAGAAGACATGAAGGCAAGATACGAAACGTACAAGAAAATGGCTGAATAGGAGTGGAATGTTTGCCCTGTGGTAACTACTCAGGTTCAAAGTTCAATGGTTCACGGTTCAAGGTTAACTGATGAAAACTGCACGGTTTTGAGATATCGAGGGGTGGCACATTGCGCGTAACTACTGCCGTTCATAGGTTCATCAATTATGTCAAGAAATATGAAAAATGCGACCCCGCCGCAGGCTAAATCCCGCTTTCAGCGGGAAACCCTCGTATGTGACTCCGCAAGGCCAGCGTCACTTTTTTGATCAAACTGGCAACTTCGGTGGCCAGAGGCGGCGCTGAACTGTGAACCTGACAACCTGAGTAGTTACCCTGAATATATTATGGAAGGGATGTCCGAACCACGGAGGAAGAGATGAATTGGTTCATAAGTACTCTGGGCAGTTCCATCGGGAAAAAGTTGATGATGGCTGTAACCGGCCTTGGATTCGTAGGTTTCCTGACAGTGCATCTTATCGGCAACCTCACTCTTTACGGTGGACAGGGTCTGTTTACCTCGTATGTGGAGCACCTCCATGCATTGGGCCCGCTAATAACTGTCTCGGAATTGGGCCTTTTGTCCTTTGCCGTTATACATATAGTGATAGGGACACTTCTTTTTTATCAAAACCTGATGGCAAGACCTGTGAGGTATAAAGTCAATAAGAACGCGGGAGGCCGCACCATAGGGTCGGCAACCCAGCCCTATACCGGTTTTATTATTCTGGCTTTTGTTATCCTTCACCTCCTTGATTTCCATTTTGCCGAACATACCAATGAGACTCTCTTTCGACTTGTGTTCACTACACTCGCAAGCCCTCTGTATATGATCACCTATGTCGTAGCAATGATTGTTGTTGCCGTCCATGTCAGTCACGGTTTTTGGAGTCTATTTCAAACTCTCGGCGCCAATCATCCTAAATACATGCCAATCATTCAGAAGCTCGGCATTGCCGTTAGTCTCGTGTTTGGGGTCGGATTTGGTTTTATTCCGATCTTTATTTTGTTAATAGCATAAGGAGCTAAGATATGC
>JAIVXD010000275.1:0-2769 GCA_048636195.1 Anaerolineales bacterium | reverse complement strand
GAATTCAGGAATTTAGGAATTGAAATATGAATCTTTTCCTTATCTTAATCCCTCAATCCCTAAATTCACAATTCCTCAATTTGGCTCCATATAGCCATTATGATGAGGATGGTGCCCAAAAATCGGGCCTAGTTTTTAGATCAAATAACGAGGTCTGTAATAGTATAAGGAGCTAAGATATGCAGCTTGATGCAAAAGTGCCGGGAGGCCCGCTTGCGGAAAAATGGGACAGACACCGCTTTGAGCTAAAACTTGTCAATCCAGCAAATAAGAGAAAATTTGAGATCATAGTAGTCGGCACGGGCCTTGCGGGTGCCTCAGCCTCGGCCACACTGGCGGAACTGGGCTATAATGTCAAAACCTTCTGCATCCAGGACAGCCCGCGCCGTGCCCACAGTATTGCTGCACAGGGGGGCATTAACGCTGCCAAGAATTATCCGGGCGACGGGGACAGTATCTGGAGGCTCTTTTACGATACCATCAAGGGAGGCGATTTTCGTTCAAGGGAGGCAAATGTATATCGCCTGGCACAAATCAGTAATCACATCATTGATCAGTGTGTGGCCCAGGGAGTCCCCTTTGCGCGGGAATATGGGGGCCTGCTTGCTAACCGATCCTTTGGCGGCGCTCAGGTTGAACGGACCTTTTATGCCAGAGGCCAGACAGGCCAGCAGCTCCTTCTCGGTGCCTACAGTGCGCTCATGCGCCAGGTGGCTGCTGGAAAAGTGAAGGTGTATCCACGGCGGGAGATGATGGATCTTGTCCTTGTGGATGGGTCTGCACGGGGAATCGTGGTTCGTAATCTCATCACCGGTGAAATGGAAAGCTACGCGGCTCATGCGGTGATACTTGCAACAGGTGGCTATGGCAATGCCTATTTTCTTTCCACATATGCCATGAGCTCCAATGTGAGCGCCATATGGCGGGCGTACAAAAAAGGGGCATATCTTGCCCACCCTTCTTTTGTTCAGATCCACCCCACGTGTATTCCTGTGCATGGAACCTATCAGTCCAAACTGACCCTCATGAGCGAGAGCCTGAGGAATGACGGCCGCGTGTGGGTGCCCAATAAGGCAGGAGACAAACGATCTCCCAATGATATTCCTGAGTCAGAAAGAGACTATTATTTAGAAAGAAAATATCCAAGTTTCGGAAATCTGGTCCCGCGGGATGTGGCCTCTCGCAGTGCAAAAGAGGTATGTGACCAGGGAAAAGGGGTAGGGCCAACCGAGTTTGCCGTCTACCTTGATTTTAAAGATGCCATTGAGAGAGACGGGATAGATGTCATCCGGAAAAAATACGGCAATCTTTTTCAGATGTATGAAAGGATCACAGGCGAAGACCCGTATAGCGCTCCTATGATGATCTACCCTGCTATACACTATACCATGGGAGGTTTATGGGTCGATTACAACCTTATGAGCACCATCCCTGGCCTGTTTGTCCTTGGAGAGGCTAATTTTTCAGACCACGGTGCCAACCGGCTCGGCGCAAGCGCGTTAATGCAGGGGCTGGCAGATGGTTACTTCGTTATTCCGTACACAATTGGCGGGTATCTGGCAGGCACTGTTTTACCCGAAGTGAATGAGGCCCATCCTGCGTTCGAAGATTCCACAAAATTGGTGAATGAGGGTATTGATAAATTGCTCTCCGTAAAGGGAGGCCGTACGGTTGATGATTTTCACAAGGAACTGGGCCACATACTATGGGAGTATGGCGGCATGTCCAGGAATGAAACGGGTATGCTAAAGGCAAAGGAACTTATTCCTGGGCTTCGCGAGCAGTTTTGGGAGAACGTTATGGTAACAGGCTCACCTGGAGAATTTAATCAGACCCTGGAAAGGGCGGGTCGGGTGGCTGATTTTCTCGAGTTTGCCGAATTGCTCGTGGAGGATGGCGTGAGCCGTGAGGAATCCTGTGGCTGCCATTTCAATGAGGCGTTTCAAACAGAGGAGCATGAGGCCCAGAGGGATGACGATTCTTGCTCCTATGTCGCTGCATGGGAGTTCCGTGGAACCGGAAAGGCTCCGGCACTTCATAAGGAACCGCTTGTGTTTGAAAATGTGGAGCTTGCGCAGAGGAGTTATAAATGAGTGAGAATATCAATTTAGCCTTAAAGGTCTGGCGCCAGAACGGTCCGGATGACAAAGGGCATTTGGAGACATATGAGGCCAAAGACATTTCAACGGATATGTCTTTCTTAGAGATGCTGGATGTGGTGAATGAGCAGCTCACAGTTGACGGAAAAGAACCCATTGCTTTTGATCATGATTGCCGCGAGGGTATTTGTGGTATGTGTGGGACAGTGGTTAACGGTCTGGCTCACGGCCCGGAGCCTGCGACCACACTTTGCCAGCTCCATATGAGGCATTTTAAAGACGGAGATACCATTGTAATTGAACCCTGGCGTGCACGTCCATTCAAAATCATCAGGGACCTGGTGGTGGACCGCAGTTCATTTGACGAGATTATACAGGCGGGTGGTTATGTCTCTGTAAACACAGGGCAGGCCCCGGAGGCGAACAGCATCCCCATATCCCAGGAGAAGGCAGAGCTTGCCATGGATGCTGCCGCATGCATTGGATGCGGCGCCTGTGCTGCTGCCTGCCCCAACGCATCTGCAATGCTTTTCGTAAGCGCTAAAATATCTCAATTTGCGCTGCTGCCGCAGGGGAAACCTGAAGCGGCACGTCGCGCCCTTGGCATGGTGAAGACCATGGATGCATGTGGCTTTGGCAATTGCTCAAACGAAAGAGAATGTGAATCCGT
>JAIVXD010000274.1:0-4148 GCA_048636195.1 Anaerolineales bacterium | reverse complement strand
TGGTATAAAATTTCAGGAATCGGTCAGTATTGATATGCAACGTCAGGGTAAATAGTGGAGGTGCCTCATATGCCCAAGCTCACCGTAACTAAAGGGCCAATGCAAGGCCTGAGTTTTGAACTCATGGATGGGACTGTCTTTGTAGGTAGATCTTCAAAGAATGATATCCAGATCAAAGATAGTACGATTTCCAGAAAGCAGTTCAAGATATTTACTATCGGAAATAAGTTTTTTGTTGAGGACCTCAAAAGCACCAACGGTACATTGATCAACGACGAGATGATTACCCCGGGGGAAGGCTATGAGATGAGTGAAGGAGATACAATTTTCATTGGAAATACCGTTCTCAGGCTGGTTGAGGTTCCCGTGGAAAAGGTTTCAGAAGTAACTGATTCGATGATCCAGGAGTCCGAACCTGGTTTAAATAAAAAAGACCAGTTGCCCGAAGAGCGACGTTCCCAATCGCCAAGGAACCTGGAGCTGATTTCAAAGGTGTCGGAGCTCCTTAGGGAAACGCTGAGTATCAACGAGATTTTCGAAAAGCTCCTGGAATATCTCATGGACGCCCTTCCAAGAGTGGATAGGGGTGCTATTCTGCTATATGATGATCAGAAAGGGGATATAAAGGAAGTTTTTTCAAAATCAAGACAGGACCCATGGGACGAAGCTGTGCGGTATAGCCGGACTATTGTGGGCCGGGTTTTGGAAGAGGGTAAGGCCATCAGAATGTCCAACACAGACTACGAAGCGCCGGATGATTTTTCAGAAAGCATGAGCACCATGCAGATTGGCTCAGCCATGTGTGTTCCCGTAATCAGCAATTCTGTAATGCGTGGTGCTATTTATGTGGATTCAATTCACGTGCCTTATGGATTCAGAAAGGATGACTTGTTGCTGCTCAATAGTTTGAGTGGCCCGGTGGCGGTTATCATTGAAAATGAAATGCTTTCGTTGAAGCTAAAAGAGGCCTCCTCCTGAGGCCCTGATGTAGTTATTTTTCCTCAAGCTCATCTAGATCCAACTCTAAATCTAATTCTGTATCCTCCAGACCATGGGAGGTTTTCGGGTCCTTCTTTTCAATAACCAAAGTGACCATTTCAGCTTCATTAAGGGAATCCTCTTTTGCTGCGTCTGTGGCCGGAGGCGCAATCTCATCGAGGGATAAATCCTCAAGGTCTATTCCCAATTCCCTTTCTTTTGCCGGGCCGGATTCCGCGAGGGCCTCTTGTTCTAATTCTGGTTCCACTAAGGGAAGCTCATCTGAATCCAGAGAAATGAGTCCTTCCATTTCCCCAGTATCGGAAAGAGCTAATGTCCTGTCAGAATCCTCCAGGGAAATCTCAACCAATTCCGGGGATATTTTCTCGCCTTCCTCTTCTTCAAAATCAGAGAGAGGCTCCAGATGCTCAATTTCTTCTTCTTCATCTAACAGATTTGTTTCCAATAAATCATCGGACAGGGTCGGTTCTTCCAGTTTTTCAGCCTCTTCATTCCCGCTAATTTCAAAATCCATATCCAGGTTCTGCCCTTCATCAAACACCGAATCCTCACTTTGGCCGGGTTCTCCTGTAAGCGCCCCCAATAGGGACAGGGGCGAAGGCCTGTAGGCAGGGAGATTCATCCTTTGTTGTTCTGCGCTAACATCTTTGTTGCATTTGGGACATACTTGGTTATAGTCGAAGCTGACATAATTACATTTCGGGCATTTCATTATCTTACTCCAAGTATAATAGTAATTAGCTTATTTATACAGTTTATAACATATATTCCGTATTATATCAAACTTTCATACAAAAGTACTATAAAAAATTTCAAATGACAGGTGCAGGGCCTGGAAAATCAAGACTTTATGTAAAAACCCTGGCCATCAAAGGTATGGCCACGAAGGCGCCCAGCGAACTGCCTAAATTTGTAAATACAACAATCAGCAATATGCGCGTGATTTTGTTTTTCCAGAATCCTTTCAGGGATAAGATATCTGCAGGCAGGTTCTCGAAATCCTTCACTTTTGGTTTTCCTATGAAGGTCTCTACCAGCCCGGCAACCCATCCGGCCGCAATCATAGGATTAAGGGATGTGATAGGAGATGCCACGATTGCTGACAGGATGGTCAGTGGGTGAGCTAATGCAATGGCTGCTCCAAGGCCGGCAAAGACTGCATTGGCCAGGACCCACCATTTGATCATATGGGTTCCGGCAGAGGCCCCTGCATAGAAAAATCCCAGTACTATCAGCCCTACAACCAGAGCGGGAATCCCCCATTTCAAGAAAGAGAATAATTTGCCCTTAGGAGGCAGTTCATCCAGGGCATTCAGGTCTATCGCCTCATTCCAGCCCCTCTTAATGCCCGGCACATGTCCAGCCCCCACTACCGCGACAATCCTTTTGCCTGGTGCGGATCTGATCTTTTCGGTCAGGTACATATCTCTTTCGTCGATCAAGATGCGCCGAAGTTCAGGAAGAGTTTTTCCGATTTCTGAGAGCAGGGTTTCAAGGACATCTTTATCCTTCATCTTTTCAATATCTTCTTCTTTTATGGAGTCCATCTCTCCCATGGAAGTGACAAGTTGCGCAAGCAGCTTCATCTTTGTCCAGAGGCCCATTAGTCGCCAGGTTCTTGAAAGGGTAATACGTATATCCCTGTCTGCCAGGTGAATATGCGCGCCAACAGAATCTGCTGAATCCATGGCGCGTATCATTTCCTCCCCTGGTTTGATCCCCAGCTTTTGTCCAATTTTTTTCTGAAAAGATGTGAGCAAAAGGTTTGAGAGGAGAAGAAATGACTTTTTTTCCCTAATAACCTTAATGAGATCCGTATTCTGCCATCGATTTTTCTGTTTAATGGCTTTGTATCTGGACTCACAGAGTTCAACACAGACCGTATCCGGCTTTTCCTCTTCAATGACCTTGACCACAAGGTCTGCGCTTTCCCTTGACACATGGGCAGTGCCTATGAGGGTTATTTCCTTGTCTTCGAATGTCAGTCGATGAATATTGTCGTTGTTTGTCATATCTATTGGGTGTATATTTCGCCTAAAGCATTAAACCTCCAACCTTCAGCGCAGCTTCCATTAGAAAACGGGAGATGGATGGAAGTATGTTCCGGTTTGTAAATCAGATTTTGGCTCATATCATACTCAATGGTTTTTTCCAAGCAGTATTGTTTGCCCTGGTTTTTTTGCGAGGTTGCTGAGGTACACCATTTGACATTGAAGAAGTAAATATGAGCAGATATAAAATACATCCGACATTACAGGCTCTACAGGATGAAGAGGGGATAAAATTGGGGATATAAAAGGAGTACATCAATATTGATGTTGACTTAATATGGAATTCACTGTAGAATTTTATGAAACCAGTTCGGGAAAGTGCCCAGTACGCGAATTCTTAGAGGAGCTTAAAGAATCAAATCCAGACGATTTCGCGGCTGTTATGGCCGGTCTGGCCAAGCTCCGAAGCAGGAATTACCATAGACCACCCCTTTCCAAACCTATTGGGGACGATCTTTTTGAGCTTAGGCATGTGGGCAAGTTGAATTCCCGTGTCCTGTATTTTTTTGTGAAAGGGAAGAGGATCATCACTTTGCATGGGATTCGAAGTAAAGCAAAAAAGATTGCCCCAAGAGATCGTAAGGTTGCTTTGGATAGAAAACGTGATTGGCTGTCGAGGAATCCGTTATGAGACGAAAAACAAATTTTGACATATATCTTGAAGAACAGTTGAAGGATCCTGATTTTGCGGAACGTTTCGAAAAGGCCGGTGAGGCCTGGGAAGTGGCTTTGAAATTAGCTGTTTTGCGTAAAGAAGCCGGTCTATCTCAGAAAGAACTTGCCCGAAAGGTGGGGACATCTCAACAGCAAATCAGCCGACTTGAGTCCCCATCCTACGAGGGCCATTCACTAAGCATGTTACGCCGAGTTGCGGAAGTACTTGGGGCTACTGTTCATGTTGAGATCCAACGGAGATTTCATTCAAGGCAGTCAGCAGTTGCTGAAAGCGAGCCAACTTATGGAAACAACAATTAAAATCTTAAATTAGACAGGATTTACAAGATAAACATGATAAAAGTAAAAGACAAAATATCCTGAATATCCATGCCTGTCGAAGCGGAGCGTAGATCCCGCTGTCGGGGCCCAGCGTATGGTGGG
>JAIVXD010000273.1:0-4149 GCA_048636195.1 Anaerolineales bacterium | reverse complement strand
CACATCAAGTCAGTGTCAACTATGAGGGACGTGCTTTTGCATCAGTAAGACTGGACCCGTCTGAAAAATATGGTGCCAACCGCGATTTCGTGCTTAAATACAGGCTGGCCGGTGGCAAGATCAAAACGGGACTCCTTTTGTTTGAAGGAAAGGACGAAAATTTTTTTCTGCTCATGTTACAGCCGCCAAAACGGGTTCATGAGGTACATATCCCCCCTCGCGAGTACATATTCATAGTTGACGTCTCCGGTTCCATGCATGGTTTTCCCCTTAACATATCCAAGAAGCTCCTTAAAGACCTCATTGGTAACCTTAGGCCAACCGACAGGTTCAATGTCCTGCTATTTGCCGGAGGGTCATCAGTAATGTCCAAACAGTCTGTGCCCGCTACCCCCCCAAACATCAGCCAGGCCATAAACATGATTGAGCGCCAGCGTGGAGGAGGAGGCACCAGGCTTTTACCGGCCTTAAAAAAGGCTCTTTCACTTCCAAAGGCAGAAGGGTTCTCACGCAGCGTTGTCATTGTCACAGACGGTTATGTCTCTGTTGAAGAAGAGGCATTTGACCTGATCCGGGATAACCTCGGCAATGCCAATATGTTTACGTTTGGAATCGGATCAAGCGTTAACCGGTATATTATTGAGGGGATGGCAAGGGTTGGCATGGGCGAGCCTTTTATCATTACAAAGCCTGAGGAAGCACCTGAGAAAGCAGGAAAGTTCAGGAAACTTATCCAATCACCCGTTTTAACAGGGGTCAAGATCGACTTTGGTAAATTCGAGGTTTACGATGTGGAGCCCCCCAGTATTCCTGATGTATTGGCTGATCGCCCTGTCATTGTTTTCGGTAAATGGCGCGGAAGACCCAAAGGAAACATCTGCTTGCAAGGTATTACCGGAGACAGCTCCTTTATGGAAAAAATTGATACGACCAGTGTCAAACCTCTGGAGATCAACTCGGCTCTGCGCTACCTGTGGGCACGGCACCGGGTAGCTGTTCTTTCTGATTATAACAGGCTTAATCAACAAGATGAGAGAGTCAAAGAGGTCACAAATCTGGGTTTGACCTACAATCTGTTGACTGCCTATACTTCTTTTGTCGCCATTGACACCCGGATTCGCCTGAAGGATGGTCAGGCTATAACGGTCAAGCAACCCCTTCCACTACCCCAGGGGGTTTCAGATTACGCAGTGGGTAGTAGATCTTTTGCAGGAAAAGGAATTTGTCTCGCGACTCCTTCCTCCTCTGCCATGCCACTGAAAATCAGGGTGAGGGAAGAAAGCCTTGAATACAAGAAGGAAGGGCATTTGGACTCTGAGCCTGCAATAGACACGGCGGGCATTGAGGGGAACCACATACAGCTTAAGAATATTGCAGTTACAGAGGGGTTGTCAAAAAATTCAACTCGAAAATTGATTGAAAAAAATATGCCCGCCATCAATTATTGTTACACACAGATATCAGGAAAGCAGGGTAAATTGAAGGGTGAGATTGTCGTCACTCTGGTAGTTGATTCCGAGGGCAGGGTTATCAAGGCAAATACGAATAGCGGCAAGAACAAAATAGCGGAGATTGAAAGGTGCATTATTCAAAAACTCAGGAAGCTGGATTTTCCGGCGCCAGAAGGAAGTAAGAGTGTAACGGTTACTATTACATTTATCTTGAAGTGATCTATGGTCAAACATATTGGAGGGAGGCCAACGCTTTATCGGCTTCCCTCCCATTTGTGAAAATCAATAGGAGGAATGATGACTTATTCAGGCGTCTCCAGCTTTTCGTTAACCGTCTCTGAATTCGTCTCCCACCACTCGCTGCAGTACTCGTATTCGAAGATATCCGGACCTATGCAGCCTGTTACGGCCTCGAAGGCCCTGACCGCATGCTTGAAGACCTCCAGGTTTTCATCATCCTTCATAGCGTCTAACAACGCCTCTGGAACACCAAGCTCCTTTTTTTCGGCCAGAAGCTGGGCACTCCTGGCTCGAAATCGCCAGTCCGGATCATCAATCAAGAAGTCAATTAAGTCGCGTGTGGTGAAATCAGATTCTTCTATATTTGTGTCACCAGTGCCCTGCACTGAGAGCGTGACCCCTGCGATCCGGGCAGAGTTCATAAAAGCATGGTTGACCCTGGTGATCTCTGATTTCGCTGCGAGCTGGAGGGAAGCATCACGCGGGTCGTTCAAAATTTCCAGAAGTTCTTCATAATCGGAACGACTCATGTGGCTAATTGCAGCATCCCCCAGTTCAAATATGCTGCCCCTCTTTTGAAATCTCAGCCCCTCATTCGATATGACTTTATAGCTCCTCTGCAGCCTTTCCCTCATAATGGCCTGAAATTTCTCAAATTGAGCCACTTGCTCTGACAGTTCCTTGCGAAGCCGCTTCAACTCCGGGTCAATTTGCCGCTGCATCAGGTCCTTGGTTTTTGTTCTGGCCACATCCTCAAGGAGTGTTTGAATTCCTGGCTGCTCAAATTGTTCGTCTATTCTTTTAAGAGTAATCCTTTCCAGACCCGCCTTTATGCCCCAAAGGCTTAGTATAGTTATTATCGCAAGGGCTCCTGCCAAAAAAAGCATATCGCGAAGTATATTTCGCTTAAGCCCCTTAATAACTCGCTGTTCTTCTTCTCGAGATAAGCGTCCCGGATCATCGCCCAATAATTTATTGCACTCCGGGCAGGCCAGTAAAAGGTCATTTTCTACTTTGTACCCGCAATTTGGGCAGATTCTTGTCATATTCTACCAATAAATGTCCAGTATGCGATTATTTAGGAAGACCGCTTATCAAGGCGAGCAGATTTGTCAGGTCTTTTCTGAGTGATCGGTTACGAATATTGATCTTCCAGGATTGCTATTCCAATTAGATAATGCCCTTTGAATCGTCCCTCATCGTCTTTAGTGATATGTTTAATCTCGGTTTTTAAGTATTCAGTGGGCTTTGATGCTTCAGCCGTGTAGTACCTCATATTTACTATGTCACCGACTTTGATGCTTTTCAGTATATCAGAACCTTCCTTTACCAGTAAACATATCCCTTTTGATGATATATTCCATATTTTAAATTGATAAAGAGAGGGTACATCGCTAATTGAAAATTCCACACTATAAAACTGATCCGTGATGGTTCTCTGTTCAGACCTTTTCTCTGTGAAGCCGTTTTCCATAAGCTTTCCCCTTGTTTAATATGTCAGTATTGGGCTCCTGCGGGCGAAACCCGAGCCCTCATTTCAAATTCCAGATAAAAATATCATAAAATACATCAATTGTCCAAAGAATAATTAGTGTCTGAACGAAAACCAGGAATTTTTTCCAAGGTTAGGGTTAATCTTGATCGTTATACCAACAAACCTTAAATAGATGAAAAGCCCCCTTTTTGCTCAGTTCCTTTCTGAGGAAAAGCATTTCTCGTTCAATGAGTCCAAGAGTCAACAGTTCCTTGATATACTGGTACATGTGGGATGCCTTCACGCCTGTGACTTCTTCAATCTCTTTATATGATACAACACACTTTCCCCTGGCCCACTCCACAAGATTCGCTTTGCTGTTAATGTATGAGAATACTTTCCACGCGGATGGAGATAGTTTATTCATATGGTCATCGATTATAGATCGAGGCATTGAACACAATGGCTCTTCTTTCTTTGCAAGATCCATATCAATCAGATCCAGTAAATCAATAATGTCCTGTTTCTGTTTTTCTTCTAACCACACCTCTTCATCCCAGGCCATTTCATCAGCTCCATTGAGTTCATCAACGCATATAGCAACAATTATTATATCATGTTTTGTTCAAATCCATAATAATTTCTTTTCCTTATAAATGGAAGCAATCAATAAGCTGGGACTCGGGTCCCGGAAACAGGAAGCGTTTGGCACGGACTCAAGGTATGTCTTTGGAGTTGGGGTACGTCAGATTCTCCGGCCTTTATGGAAAATATGCACCCGGCCTGGATCAATAGCCAGGTGAACAACGTTCCCCGGTTGTAAGGCCGTGTCCTTAGGAGCGCAGAATGTCAACGCCTCATCACCGAGACGGGCGTGGATATACTTTTCTGAACCCACGTAACTTACCATCTCCACCTCGGCCCTGAGATCCACGGCCTCAGCCTGACCGGTTCCGATATCCTCAGGGCGGATTCCCACTTCTA
>JAIVXD010000272.1:0-4150 GCA_048636195.1 Anaerolineales bacterium | reverse complement strand
TCACTGGCTTTCCGGGCATTGGAATGTTGGAAGTGACTAAAGTGCTAAGGGCTTACGTAAAAATAATTTCACATTTTTGCATCCCATCTTCAGGCCATCTTTGCCTGCGCCTCAATCGCAAAATCCTCGAAATAGTAATACTGTTCCTGTGGTTTTGCTCAATCGGCGCAACCAAATCTAGCCTAAATTTGGGCGCCAATTCTGTGAAGTTATTTTTACGCAAGCCCTAAATGAACTGAATCCGGGAGATATGTATGAATAGATCGTATTTGTGGGTATGGGTGTTTTTTTTCACATGTGCAATTTGTGTCTCAATACCTGCCATGGCGGGGGAGCCGACCGAAATAGTCAGGAAAACAACGGATAAAATCATCGCAATTTTGAGCGATCCCTCGCTGGAAGGCCCTGAAAAAGCAGCGGAAAGAAAGCGGCTGGTTCGAGAAGCCGTGAGTGACCAGTTTAATCGTAGGGAGATGTCACGGAGGACCCTGGCACGGCACTGGAGAAAAAGGACAGAGGAAGAAAAGAAAGAGTTTATTGATCTATACGGAAAGCTGTTGGAACAGACCTATTTGGACAGAGTGGAGGGCTATTCCGGAGAAAAGGTGTTTTATGAAGGAGAGGAGGTCGATGGGAAGTACGGGGTTGTTAAGGTCAAAATCCTGACCGAACAGCAGACAGAAATTGCCGTAGAGTACCGGCTCAAGAAGGCAAGTGATGACTGGTTGGTTTATGATGTATCAATTGAGGGTGTCAGCCTCGTTAACAATTATCGCAACCAATTCAACAGCATCATTGTGAGGTCCTCCTATAAAGATTTTATCAAAAAACTAAAGGCCAAAGTTGAGGAACCTTAAGCGCCTTATCAGCATCAGATTACAACTTTACATGTTTGCAATAGGAACTGACCAGGTGAAAAATCCCAGGCCATTTTTCAAAAAACTAAATATGATGGTCTTGTAAAAAGCCATAATTTATATTTTTAACGCCCATAACTATTTGATATTCCAATATGTAAATTGTTATTTTTGTGTATTTTGTGCCTTTTTGCGGCTATATCAAATATCACAATGAAAGGAATTCACGCTGCGTGAGAATCTTTTTTCGGATTTTTGTTCTTTCCATTTTCTTTTTGGGATTTTTCCAGACCACTTGTTTTGCAGCAGAGGGGGCTGTATCATCGATCTCTTTTCAGAAGGGAGGCGGATGCGGTTTTTTGATACAGGATGTGGATGGCAGCTACCTTGTGGCAGTGATGGATTTGGATGTTAGCCAAGAGGGGAACCATTCAAGGGGCCGTGCCCGGCCTTTGAGTCTTTGCCAAAAGGGTAGCTCTGAGCAGGAGGAAGACGAAGAAGAGTTTGATGATATACCAGAAGGAGAAATGGAAATAGACTTTATCCGTGATCCCTTTGAGCCCATTAACCGGGTTTTTTTTCACTTTAACGATAAACTCTATTTCTGGATACTCAAACCAGTTGCGACCGGTTATAAGAAGGTGACTCCAGATCAATTCAGGATCTGTGCCCGCAATTTCTTTTCCAACCTGTTAATGCCCATTCGTGCTGTTAATTGCCTCTTGCAGGGAAAATTCATAGGCTTTGGTACCGAATTACTCCGGTTTCTTGTGAATTCGACCGTTGGTATGCTCGGTTTAATGGACCCGGCACAAACAGCACTAAAACTTGAAAAACAGGATGAAGACTTTGGCCAGACACTGGGATTGTATGGCTTTGGACCGGGGTTTTTTATCAACTGGCCGGTTTTGGGTCCCTCCAGTGTTCGAGGAACAGTCGGGTTTGTGGGAGATCTGTATCTTGATCCTGTAGCCTGGGTCAGCATAGATTTCGGTGAATGGTTAATAATCAGTGGATATGAGATGGTAAACACTACTTCTCTCTCCCTTGGAGAGTATGAGGCACTCAAAAAGGCCGCTCTTGACCCTTATGTTGCATTGAGAGACGCATATTATCAGTATCGGCAGAATAAGATCAAGAATTAGGAATATCAGGCGCTTAATAACCCTACAACGACATTTGTCGATATCCATAATACGTCCTTTTAACTTGTTTGTTTGCCTATTACGTAAGTGTTCCGGGTTACGAGTTGCGAGTTGTTAATAGGGAATAATCCTTTTTTTTATAACCCGTATCCCGCAACCCGTAACCCGCAACAATATCGCATGACACAAAAAGAAGCTGTTGCTAAATAAAGCTGATAAGTTGCGTTGTAGGGATAAATATGTCAGCAAAACAGAACAGGGAGGATTGTGAATGACACAACAGAAAAGAATGGATCCGGAAATATTGTCAATGGTGCTTGATACCATTGCAAAGTTGGAGAAAGAAAAACTCTCTCTTGAGACCAAATTGGAAATGGACCAAAAGGGTGAGTTTCCAATGGAGCTTATCCGGTTCATGTTAGGCCCTGAAATTGCGTTACATCTGGTTTTTATACCCGAAGAGTATGGGGGGCTTGGTGCTGGCGCGACAGAAGTCGCCTTAATATCCGAAAGGATGGCAAAAATGGATCTTGGCATAGCCACTTCTTTTTTGGCCATATGTCTGGGCATGGATCCACTCCGGGTAGGCGCCACACCTGAACAAAAGGAGAAATACATTACAAAGATAGCAGAGCAAGGGCTTATAGTAGCTTATGGAGTCACCGAACCAGAAGCAGGGTCCAATGTCCAGGCCCTGAAGACAAAGGCAGAACGCGTCCTTGATGATTCAGGCCAAATCAAGGGGTACAAGCTGAACGGGCAAAAGCAGTTTATTACAAACGGCGGTGTAGCGGATCTTTATACGATTCTTGCGGATACGCCTGAAGGACCTTCTTTTTTTGTTGTGGAGTCCGGGGCCGAAGGTTTAACCCCCGGTATTCATGAGGACAAACACGGGATACGTGCCTCTGATACCTGCTCTCTGACCTTTGAAGATCTTTTTGTCCCGGTGGAGAATCTCATTGGGGGCGTTGAAGGGCAGGGGTTAAAAGAGGCCAATAAGGTCTTTGGCTATACCCGGTTAATGGTTGCCACCTTCGGCCTGGGTGGAGGCATGGCCTCCCTGGAAAGGGTCATCAAATACTCCAAGGAAAGAGTACAATTTGGAACAACCCTCTCAAAGAAGCAGGGATATACCCATAAACTCCTGGTCCCCCACGCTGTGGAGCTTGAAGCGGCCAGGGCCCATATAGAAGAAGTAGCCCACAGGCTTGATGACGGTGAAGAGGACCTGCAGGTGGAGGGATCTATTTCCAAATATTTTGCAACAGAGGCAGGTGATGCTATGGCCAATGATGGGATCCAGGCCTTTGGCGGTTATGGCTACATACGGGAATATGAAGTGGAGAAGATCAAGAGGGACGTCAAAATCCTTCCTATTTACGAAGGGACCAGCGAGATACAGAGAAGTATTATTTCAATGTTCCGTATGAGAGAAACGGTTCGTTCCAAGGGCGGCTTTTACCTCAAAATGGCTGAGGGTCTTGATAGATTATCAGAGGAATGCGCCGGACCTCTTTTGGCCCGGACAATTAGAGCAATGAATGAAGTGATTCTGGGGGCCCGTAAGTACAAGTTGACCAAATCTCAATACGTGATGTTCCTGCTTGCTGATATGATGACATGGTGCGAGGTGGGAGGTGCGCTCTGCCATAAGGCGGCTTTGTATACAGGAGATGGGAGCCGATCTCCCGAATTCATGAAAGCCGCAGCAAGGCTTTTTGCAAGGGATGCTGTTGAAAGGGTCTATCTTAATGGTCTCAAGATCATCTATGGTTGTAATCAAACCATTGATGAAGCAGGAGAGGAGCTGAGCGCCCTTAATATGGCCCTGGCCATGAATGGCAAACTCAATGATATGAACCTGGTTTCCTCGGAACTGGTCAAATAGAAGAAGTAAACAAAGTGCCTATTTATCCCGCTCGCAGCGGGGAAGTGAGCTAAAGTGTCTAAAATGCCTAAAGTTGTTGTAAGATCGGGGAAAGGAGCCTTAGGGTGTTTATACATAAGGTAAGCTCGCTTCACACTGAGCTATGAGCAAGGACAAAAAGTTCTATCGAAGGCCTGCAAAAACCCGGTCGAGCAGGAAAAGGCGTAGCAATGTCAAAACGTATGCGCGTTCAAGTCCGCACAGGCAGGCCCATTATG
>JAIVXD010000271.1:0-4153 GCA_048636195.1 Anaerolineales bacterium | reverse complement strand
TTTCAAGAAGAAGGGGATATAAGGGCCTTGAAAAAAGAGGGACCCCTAAAGAGATCCTTATTGCTCTTAAAGACTCCATATGGGCCATCCTTACGCCGGTAATCATCCTGGGTGGAATCTACGCAGGAATATTTACACCCACAGAGGCGGCCGTGGTTGCTGTTTTCTACAGCCTCTTTGTAGCCACTTTTGTCTACCGGTCTATATCATGGCGTGATCTTATAAGAATCCTGGTTGATGCCAGCGTTACGAGTTCAGTCATAATGTTCCTCGTCGTATTTGCAGGAATTTTTACCTGGGCCGCATCTGTTATTGGCATTATCGATCTGACGGCCAACGCCATTATAAAAATATCACCTAATGCCGTGGTCATGATCATCCTGGTAAACCTCCTGCTGCTGGCCCTGGGCATGATTTTGGATGCAATCTCCATCTCTTATCTCATAATGCCCATTCTTATCCCTGTACTGACTGCCTTTGGGATTGATCCATTATGGTACGGCGTTATTTTTATTTCAGCCCTGGCCATCGGTCAGGCAACCCCTCCGGTGGGTGTCAACCTGTTTACCGCAGCCAACTTGATAAAGGGTGACGTTGACTCTGTGGCAAAACAGGCGATCCCATTTGTGCTTATGGATGTTATTGTTTTGATTATTCTTTCCTTATTTCCAATATTGTCCATGTATCTGCCTGTTAAGGCGGGATTGTATACTCCGTAGGAGAAGTGACTAAAGTTGGAAGGTAATTATTCAATATTCAAGGGAAAAATAAAAGGCTTACGCCTAAATTCCTTATTCGGAGTTTACCCCTGGCCCAGACCTGACTTTCCGAGGGTAGTTTTATGATCTGGACCTCCAAAGCTTTGCAACCTAAATGCCCTGTGCCGTGCAAGTCGCACCTCCCGATCCCGTTCCGGTCTCGGGACGGGGAGGGCGGGCCGTAAGGGTTTTATCCCCGAGTTATTGAGAAGATATATTGGAAGTGCCTAAAATGCCTAAAATTGAGGTAAATTAGGATGAGAATAACTTTTTCGGAAGGACATCTGTCAAGAGTGGTTATGATCAGGGTCCTCCCCGGTTCTGATATTATTGAAGGGATAGAAGACGTGTGCAAGCGCCTGGATATCAAAACTGGCGCGATTACATGTTGTATTGGTAGCCTTCAGAGGGTCTCTTTGTTGATCGCTGTTCCTTTGGAAAACAAAATTGGCGCCGGTTACAGCAACCCTATGGACTTTGATGGCCCTCTGGAATTTCTCGCTGGACAGGGGACCATCGGCCAGGAAGAAGAAGGAGACCTCTTCATTCATATGCACGGTGTGCTGAGCGATAAAGACGGGAATGTGCATGGGGGTCACCTGATTAAAGGGAAAAATCCAGTATTGGTGACCTGTGAAATCATGATTAGCCATGTGGACGATGTCCGGATGATCCGCACTTATGATCCTGAGGTTGACATGAAGGTGCTTGCGCCATCAGAAAACGGGACATAGATAATGCTTCGCTATAAAACCCGTGTTGATCCATTACTAAAAGGAGTTCAACACAAGACAAGGAGACGAAGGAAGTGAAGACAAGCAAAAAAGAAAAATTGCCTCTTTTCAAAAAGATGCTGACGGTTCGGGCCTTTGAACAGAAGGCAGGGGAACTTTTCCAGCAAAATCTCATTCCTGGCTTTATCCATCTATCCATTGGTCAGGAGGCCTCCTCTATTGGAACATGCTCTGTGTTGCGTACTGATGATTATGTTGCCAGCACCCACCGCGGACACGGGCATATGATTGGCAAGGGAGCAGATCCCAGGAGGATGTTTGCCGAGCTTTTTGGAAAGACTACTGGCTACTGTAAGGGCAAGGGCGGCTCTATGCACATTGCAGATTTTTCCGTCGGGATACTCGGGGCAAATGGTGTGGTAGGGGGAGGTTTTCCCATCATGATTGGGGCCGGTCTGTCCATCAAGCTAAGGAAAACGGATCAAGTGGGTGTTGTATTTTTCGGGGACGGGGCTGCCAACCGGGGCACCTTTCATGAAGCATGTAATATGGCAGCTATCTTGAAACTTCCCATCATTTTTCTGTGTGAAAACAACCTCTATGCATCAACTACTTCGTCCGAGTATACACTGGCGGGCGGTTCTGTTGCCGGTAGAGCCGGGGGCTATGGAATCCCAGGTCACGTCGTTGATGGTAATGATATCCTTGAGGTCCGCAATGTAGTGGAAAAGGCCGTAGCCAGGGCCAGAAAGGGGAAAGGCCCAACAATTGTGGAGAATATGACATACAGGTACCGAGGCCATTTTGAGGGGGACCCGCAGAAATATCGCAGCACGGATGAGATTGACACATATAGAAAAACCAGTGATCCCATTGAGCGTTTCAAAAAACACCTGCAAAAGGAGGGCATCCTCACAACCGAGCTGGAGGAAAAAATCAGGAAAGATGTGACAAAACTGATTGACGAAGCGGTTCAGTTTGGGCAAGACGCCCCATTGCCCCGACCTGAAGATGCGCTTGAAGATCTTTTTGTTAATCCATAAGGAGGAAAATAGATGTCGAATAGAGAGATTTCTTGTTCCACTGCCTTGAGAGAGGCCCTGGAAGAGGAAATGGAGCGGGATGACACCATATTTATTATAGGGGAAGATCTGGTGGCCCATGGAGGGATATTTGGTCAATTCGAGGGGCTTCCTGAAAGGTTCCCTGGCAGGGTAATTGACAGCCCAATCTCCGAGACCTGTATTGTGGGAAGCGGAGTAGGGGCGGCCCTGACCGGAATGAGGCCGATTGTGGACATGCACTTTGCCGATTTTGTTACCACCGGTATGGACGAAATTGCCAATCAGATGGCCAAAATTCGCTACATGTTCGGCGGGCAGGCCAAGATCCCCATGGTTCTCTGGGCCCCTGACGGCGGAGGGCTTTCTGCCGCGGCCCAGCATTCTCAATCACTGGAGAGCTGGTTTGTGCATATCCCTGGACTCAAGGTAGTTGCCCCTTCCGAGCCATCGGATGTGAAAGGCCTGATAAAAGCCGCAATCCGGGATGATGACCCGGTGATTTTTTTCCAGCACAAGCGTCTTTTTGCCCAAACAGGCCATGTACCCGAAGATGAGTATATAATTCCTATCGGCAGCGCTGCCGTCAAGAGACCTGGAAAAGACATAACTATACTGACATATTCGCGCATGACCTACCTGTGTCTTGAGGCCGCCGAACAACTGGCCAAAGAAGAGATTGATGTAGAGATAGTTGATCTGCGTACCCTGAAACCCCTCGACTTTGCTTTGATTGCTGAATCTGTAAAAAAGACTTACAACGTTCTTATTGTCCATGAAGCCTGTCTTACTGGGGGATTCGGCGGAGAGATTGCTGCCAGAATTGGCGAGGAGCTATTCGACTATCTGGATGCCCCTGTCATGAGGGTTGGCGCCAAAGATGTCCCTATTCCTTTTAGCCCGGTCATGGAAGACTTTGTTCTGCCGAAGGTGAGCGATGTTGTGGAAGGGGTTAAAAAGGTTCTTAACCGTTAGGAGGAGTGTATATGATCGAGATTACCATTCCCAAATTGGGCCTCACCATGGAGAGCGCCAAGTTAGGTCGCTGGGAGTTCAGCTCAGGAGATGCGGTAAAGGAGGGTGAAACCATCCTGGTTATAGAGACCGATAAGGTGAGCTTTGATATGCCGGCACCCTCAGATGGTATTATTCATCCGATCGTCCCTGAAGGAACAACATGTGCGGTGGAAGAGATAGTGGGCTATCTGGCTGAAAACAGGGAAGAGTATGAGCGGATAATCAAAGAGCATCCTTTTGGTGAGGCCGAAGGCACTGAAAAAGTTGAAGCGTCACAGGCCGGGGCTGTGTCTCAGGCAGGCCAGCCTGCTGCTATGCCCCCCTCATCCTCAGGGCCAAAAGGCCGCATCAAGGCTTCTCCCCTGGCACGGTCCATGGCTGCAACAAATAACCTGGACTTGAGCGCCATTGTGGGTTCCGGCCCTGGGGGGAGGATTGTAAGGGTTGATATTCTCCGGGTTTTGGAGGAGGCACCTGCCATTGCAGGAGAAAGGGTTGAAAAGCCACCACAAGAGATACCCAAGGGTATAGCAATCAAGGAAATCTCGGAAAGCATTCCTATTCAGGGTGTTAGACGGATAAT
>JAIVXD010000270.1:0-4153 GCA_048636195.1 Anaerolineales bacterium | reverse complement strand
TAAGACAAAATAGTGGGATACATCCCCCTTTGAATTGACCATACGGTTTCCGCGAGACCAATTGTTTCCCCACTCAAGGTATAACCTCACCGCCTCTTCCGGTGTCATCTCCCAGTCTATGGAGTTGATCAGGTCTAAATCTTTTTTCAGATCCGCTAATCGCATCATTTAATTAACCCCTTAAACCACCCCGGATGGCCACCCAAAATGCCCCACCTGTGGCCACTTCAAAATACCCCACCTAAATAGCTTCAAAATGTAGATTTTGACCTTCAGGTCAATTCACAAATTGGCGACAGAACGTTAAATAGACTCCCAGTAAAATAGAGACTTAGCTGGGAGGAAGAAAGGATGAACGTTTTGAAGCCGGACAAGAAATCTACAATAATTACACTGCTTAAGAATGGTATTAGCCAGCGTGAAATAAGCCGGAAGACGAAGATTCATAGGAAAACGGTAAGGAAATACGCAAATGAAAGTGGTCTTTTTCCTGGAAACGGAGACTTAGATTCAAAATCCCCCACTGAAATGGAGGTGGCCACCCTCCGGGGCGTAAGGCCCTACGGGCTGGAGGCCGGGCCTGATTGCATAATCAGTCAAAATACCCCACCCTGGCCACCGGGAAACAGTGTATCTAAGGAAGAAAAGCGGGCAATTCCATTACATGCCAGATCGGCCTGTGAACCTCACCGCGAATGGATTGAAGATCAGGTGAGGCTTGGGAGAAATGCGGTAGCGATTTACCAGGATCTGGTTGAGCGTTTTGGTTTTACAAACAAATACAATAGCGTAAAGCGTTTTGTAAGGGGGCTAAAGAAAGAGGACCCTAAGCAGTTTGATCGACTGGAATTTTTACCGGGTGAAGAGGCCCAGGTAGATTATGGCAAGGGCGCCAGGACGCTTCATTCGACAGGGAAATACCGTAAACCTCGTCTCTTTGTAATGACATTAAAATACTCCAGGCGTTCATTCCGGAAAGTGGTTTGGAGATCAAGCAAAGAAACATGGGCGAAACTTCATGAGGAGGCATTTCGATATTTTGGGGGTTGCACCCAGTATGTGGTCCTGGACAATTTAAAAGAGGGTGTAATCAAGCCCGATATTTACGAACCTGAATTAAATGCTGTTTATGAGGCCATGCTGGACCATTATGGGGTTGTTGCTGATCCGGCAAGAGTTCGAGATCCGAACAGGAAAGGGACTGTGGAAAATGCCATACAGCATACACAGGATACGGCCTTGAAAGGTCGCAAATTTGAATCGATTGAAAGGCAGAATGAGTGGCTTATGCACTGGGAGGAGAGATGGGCTGCCCAGCGTATACACGGGAGAACAAAACGGCAGGTTGAAGAGATGTTTCAGGAGGAAAAACCTTATCTTAAGCGACTTCCTCTGACTGCATTCAGGTACTTTAGTCAAGAAACCCGTACAGTCTGGGATGACGGCGCCATTCAAGTGGGCAAATCCTATTATTCAGCCTTACCGGCTCCGCTGTATAAGAAGGTTATTGTAAGGATTTATGACACTGAGATTGAGATTATCGATCCTGTAACGATGGAGGTTATTCGCAGGCACGTAAAAAGCAAATGGCCGGGGTCTGTGCAGATGGAACCAGGGGATAGGATTTTCAACCCCTCACGTCAAACAAATTATCTCTTTGCCAAAGCAGAGAGCATTGGTCCTTCAACCAAAAAGCTCTGTAAGCTCCTATTTGAAGAAGAAGGCAGAACCGGTCAAAGACGAATGCAGGGGATTGTAAATCTGGTACGACATTATGAAGCCTGCTACGTCGAGCAAGCCGCCATAAAAGCCATTAAGGTAGATCTACGTAGTTACAGGTCTGTTCGTAAGCTTGTGAAAACTTTAGCTGAAAACAACAAAGGGGAACAAGAGAGGCTTATCCAGGAACACAAATTAATACGACCTCCGCAAGACTATGCTGCATTCTGGGAACAAAACGCAGCTCAAACAGAAGTTTGTGAACAATCCCCGGCAGGATCGGAGAGAGTGAGGGGAAAGAGTCGTTTTGTCATGCCGAGAGAACAACTACCCAAGATCTGGCAAAGTGCAAGCTGGGAGAAAGTGATTGAAGTTTTTGGGCTGGAAGTTGATGAAAAACGCCGCAGTAAAGCCAATGAGATATGGATCAAGTCGCCTTTTACAGGCGAAAATACGGCTTCGCTGCATTTGCAGCTGACGGAGAATATATTCAAGGATTTCAGTAGTGGTCTGGGCGCCAAAGGCGGTGTGCTCAATTTTTGTCAGGATCTGTTGAAGCTGCAAGGCCAGGCAATGAACTGCTATGAAGTAGCCTCTTGGATGATGGAAAACGGAATCTCAAACATGGATGTAAGTTTACAGGAGGTAAAACAGAATGTTCAGGTATCAAAAGGACCTAAGGAAAATGAACCGATTAGGGTAGATTTGCGGCACTGGTTACAGCCGCAACATCCAGAGTTGCGACGTCGGCAGGTTTCAGAGACAACCTGTCGGTATCTGGGATGCGGTTTTCTGCCGGAAAGGGCAAAAGGATCACCTCTCAATGGACGGTTGGTGTTTCAGGTGCGCGGGGTATCCGGATCAAAGCCGGTTATCCTGACACATGTCGGCCGGGCTTTGACGCCGCAACAAGAAAAAACAGATGGCAAATACTGGGGCTTTCCGTTCTTCAAGAGATTGGAAATATACAACCAGGACAAGCTGTTATTAGATGCCTCGGCAAGGCAGCAGGTGGAGCGGTTTGGACTGGTGCTGGTAGAAGGTTTCTTTGATGTGGCAGCTTTGGTCGAATCCGGTTGTTTGAACGTTGGGGCGTTGATGGGGTCACACATGACAGAAAAACAGATGGCCCGGATAGAATTTATCAGTTCATGTGTCCCAATTTCCAAAATAACAGTTTTCCTCGATAGGGACGAAGCCGGGATTACTGGCACCGAGAAAGCCGTTGACCTGCTTCGGAGCAATGGGTTTTCAGCCGAGGCCTTTGACTGGAACCAGACCTTTGAGCAGTCAGGCGCCGACTTGGTTAAAATCCCGGCTACAATCAAGGATGCAGGGGATATGTCACCCAGACAGCTCCAGTGGTTGCGAAAACAGGGAAGAATTTGATTAAGCAGGTCGATTTCAACAAACCAGAATGTGAGGGATGAAAACAAAAAAAGGAGGTATAGGATATGCCGATGTCTATGCAGGAAATAGAGAAAACCCTGGGAACCCTTCGTTTACATGGTATGCGAGCGACATTAGAAACCCGTGTAATACAGGCAAATCAAGGGGAAGCTTCTTTTTTGGAAGTCTTTTCATGTCTGCTTCAAGATGAGATGGACTTCAGACTCTCACGTCTTATAGAACGTAGATTTAAGGCCTCTGGCCTTGATGAGAGGAAAATGTTGACTGAGTTCGACTGGGGCTTTAATCCAAGGCTTCCAAAAAAGGAAATCTTTGAGCTGGTAACCATCAAGTTTATACAAAACGGTGAAGATGCACTCCTAATAGGCTCGCCCGGGACAGGAAAAAGTCATATTGCCAAAACAATTGCTCATGCTGCAACACAGGCATGCCATCAGGTTGTCTATCGTGAAGCCCATACCTTTTTTGAAGATATCTTCGAAGCCACTCAAACAGGGAAGAAAAAAAAGATTACCAAACTTTTCTCAGAAGCAGATTTGCTGATAATAGATGATCTTTTCCTGAGAAAAAGAGTGCCTGAAGATGCGGCCGATGATCTACTTGATATCATACTGAATCGCTATTCCAAAAGGAAAAGCACACTCATAACATCCAACCGTCCTGTTGGAGATTGGGGCAAACTACTGAAAGACAATGCGGCCTCCTCTGCAATCCTTGACAGATTGCTCCATCGTGGCCACATGCTCAAATTTGAAGGAAAAAGCTACAGGCTTAAGGAGGCCTCAGAAAAACTTGCTTTAGGGAAGAAGAAAGAATAAATTATAACCGTTCTGTCGCTGAAAATCTTCCCTTTCCACGGTGGGGATCCTCCAGTGGCCACCACCAGGGGTGGGGTATTTTGAAGTGGCCACAGGTGGGGCATTTTGAAGTGGCCATCCGGGGTATGCTTAACCCCTACCTCCTTTTTTGCTTCAAACAGCCACTCTATCCAACGACGTCTGTCTCTAATAAACTTTACTAGAAA
>JAIVXD010000269.1:0-4162 GCA_048636195.1 Anaerolineales bacterium | reverse complement strand
TAGGGGGAGTATTGAAACAATAGTTTTGAAATTTCAAAAAGTCCTTTTAGGCCCATCACTCCAATAATAAACAACGTGCTATGGACAACCGATGATCCAATTGATAAAGAAACGCAATTTAAAGCAGTGCACAGTATATCACTACCCGGTTAAAAAGATACCTCTAAGGCATTCAATTCTCATGCTGGCTGGTGTAATTGTACTGTCCTGGATCACTGTATCCCCGGCCGCCACCTTTAAAGATGCACTCGGGAGGACAGTGACCCTTAAGACACCGCCTAAAAGGATTGTTTCAATGGCTCCAAGCCTGACCGAGATCCTTTATTATCTGGGGCTGGAAGACCGTATTGCAGGAGTGACCCAGTTTAGCTATTATCCACCTGAAGCCGCTCAGAAACCAAATGTTGGAAGCTACATCAACCTGAACGCGGAAAAAATCGTCAGCCTCAATCCTGATCTGGCCATAGGGACAAAGGATGGCAACAAACCCACTACAGTCAGACTTCTCGAACAGGCGGGTATACCTGTTTACATAGTGAACCCTCGAAATATAGAGGATGTGATCAGCACCATCTACGCAATAGGTGAACTTTGCGGCGTTGGAAAAAGAGCAAAGGAGCTGTCAACCCGATTGGGCACACGGGTAAATCGCATCTACGCAAAGACTATGTCCCTGAAAAGGCCTCTTGTGTTTTTGCAGATAAATATTAAACCTATCATGACGGTAAATAAAAACACCTTTCATCATGATGTGATCCGGCTGGCGGGAGGAGACAATATGGCCAGAGACGAGCCGATCACCTATCCAAGAATCAGCATAGAGGAAGTCATGCGCAAGGGACCCGATGTGATCATAATATCCTCCATGGAACGGGGGGGAAGCTTTGAAAGGGCACGAAAGGACTGGATGAAATGGTCGAGCATACCGGCAGTGAAAGAACGGAGGGTTCATTTGATTAATTCCGACCTCCTTGACCGACCTTCACCTCGAATCGTGAAGGGACTGGAGACTATGGCCAGGCTTATCCATCCCGAGGTAGAATGGGGCAGATGATTCAGCAAACCATAAAGAGGCCCTTGAGTCCCATGCGGGTAATCCGCATATCCCTGGCCCTGTTCCTTTTTCTGATCTTTACCATACTCCTCTCCATGTTGCTGGGAACCGCTGATGTAACCATTGTTCAATTGTGGGGCATTTTGACTGGAGACGCTGAGGTTAAGGAGATGACAAAGCTCATAGTCCTCAATATCAGGCTTCCCAGGATTATCTCCGCAGGACTCGCCGGTTTTTCGCTCTCCCTCGGGGGTCTGGTGTTTCAGGCCATTTTACGGAATCCGCTGGCCGATCCTTATATCCTGGGCGTTTCCAGCGGTGGGGCCTTCGGCGCGGTGCTCGGCATCATGCTTGGATTCAGTTTTAACCTGGGGATACCCCTCCTGTCCTTTGCCGGAGCCATGTTGACCATTTATCTCGTGCTGGTCATGGGGCAGAGGAAAATGGGCATGGAATCCTCAACTATCCTGCTTGCAGGCGTAATTATCAATGCGTTCTTCACGGCCATCATCATGTTTTTTATTTCCACTGCGGCTGACGATCGTCTTCACACGATGCTTTTCTGGCTTTATGGTGATCTTTCTCAAAGCGCCTACGTCCAGTTTACAATAATTGCTCCGGTTGTTGTTATGGCTTTTATCATACTTTACGGCCTCTCAAGACACTTAAATTTAATCACAGCCGGGGAGGAAACTGCACTCCAATTGGGCGTTGATATAAAAAGGACAAAGATGATTTGCTTTCTCGTTGTCTCCCTGGTTATCGGTCTTGTGGTATCTTTTTCCGGTCTAATAGGGTTTGTGGGCCTTATCGTCCCCCATCTGGGGAGGATGGTCCTTGGTTCTGATCATCGCCTTCTGATGCCCGTTTCAGCTCTGGGCGGGGCGGTTTTCCTGATTGCTGCGGATACGGTCGCCAGAACGATTATTTCGCCAAGTGAGTTGCCTGTGGGCGTAATCACCGCATTTATCGGGGCACCCTTTTTCATTTACCTGCTTAAAACAAGAGGAAGTAGATGGACCCGGTCTTGAGCTTAAAGAAGGTTGGATTTAGATATGACAGCTTTTGGGCTATCCGGGATCTGGATCTTGATGTCAAGCCGGGTGAGCTTTTGGCCGTGCTGGGGCCGAACGGATCGGGCAAAAGCACGCTTTTAAAGGTGGTGGACGGAATACTGACCCCTCAAGAAGGGGAAGTGCTGCTCAAAGATCGGCCTGTATCCAGATACACCAGATCTGATGTGGCAAAAGAGGTGGCCATGGTGGCCCAGGAAACCCATTTTTATTTCTCCTTTTCCGCCCTTGAGGTAGTTCTCATGGGACGTTTTCCGCGCCTGGGTCGCTTTCAGTTTGAGGGCAGGCGCGATATGGAGGCGGCCTCCAGGGCTTTACAGGCCACCCAATGTCTTGATCTGGCGGAGCGATCCATCCATGAGCTTTCCGGTGGGGAAAAACAGCGGGTACTCATAGCCAGGGCCCTTGCCCAGGAGCCAACGGTTATTCTGTTGGACGAACCCACATCCTTCCTCGATCTAAGGTACAAAAAAGAAATCTTCGACTTGATTTCTTCCTTAACGCATGAGAAGGGCCTGAGTGTAGTGGTGGTTTCCCATGATATCGATCTGGCTTCCCGGTACTGTGACCGAATGGTTATGTTGAAGGATGGACGCGTCTATTCAACAGGTGTGCCGGAGGAAGTCATTACGGCTTCCAATATTAAAGCCGTGTATGAATGTCCGGTGATTGTCGACAAAAACCCGGCTGCGGGAAGCCCGAGAGTTAGCTTAGTATAATAAAGGAAAACACCATGATACATATATTCATAAAAGGCGGCCCGGTGATGTACCCCCTTTTGGCCTGTTCACTAATTGCCCTCACCGTGATCATAGAACGCACAATGTTCTGGATCAGAGAGGGCGTACGAGGGAATCAGACACTCATAGATCGGGTCCTTGAGTTATGCCAGAAGGGCAACTGGGCGGCGGTCAAGGGAGAGGTGGAAGGGTCAAAGGATTTTGTAATCAGGATTCTGATCAGCGGAATCCTTCACAGGGAATTTTCCATGATTAAGGCAATGGAATCGGCTGCTGCTGAAGAGATCATGCGAATGCGCCGATATATGAACATCCTGGATACCATGATTACCGTAGCTCCCCTTCTGGGGATATTCGGAACAGTACTTGGCATCATTAGTTCCTTTGAGCTATTGGGAAGCAGCGGGATCGCGCACCCCCAGGCCGTAACAGCCGGAATCGCTCAGGCATTGATCACCACGGCAGCTGGCCTTGGGATAGCTATCCTTTCGGTCTTTCCCTATAACTATTTCAACTCCCGTGTGGAAAACGCTGCGCTGACCATTGAGAAATACGCCACAAGCCTGGAGATCGTTTATGAAAAGCTGGCCCGTGATCCAGAGGGGGAAAACAGGGGCAAGGCATGAAAATAGATACACAAACAGCACGAAAACCGCGCATTGAAATGCTACCCCTTATTGATATTGTTTTCCTCCTCCTTGTATTTTTTATCTATGCCATGCTTTCCATGGCCGTACATCGCGGTTTACCTGTTGAGCTCCCCACCTCCACTACTGCCAAAATCGACAAACATCTGGTGCTTTCAGTGTCTGTAAAGTCGGATGGTACTATTTACGTGGATAAAGAAGAAGTCCCCCTGGAATCTCTATCAGAGACCTTGAAAAGAAGGGCTCAATCCGGTAAGGAGCCCGGTGTTTTGCTTTTTGGCGATCGCAACCTTCCATACCAGAGGCTATTTCGGGTCCTGGATGAGATCAGGAAGGCAGGACTTCACAGGATTTCCCTACAGGCAGAGGTAGATCAACAGCCATGAAACGGCTTTTACTCGCTGCGGGACTGGCCCTTACAATACATGGAATTCTTCTTGCAGCAGAGCCTGGCTGGATCAAGAAAAAAGTCCTCCACAAACCCAGGCCTCGCGTTGTGACCCTGACTCTTTCCTACTATCAGCCAGAAAGGCCGCAAGTGAAACCTGCCTTAGAGAGGCAAAAAATTTATCCAAAAGAGACTGCCCCTGTTGTTAAAAAAAAGGAACTAAAGCATATTCCCAGGCAAAAGCCCCCAAGAAAAAACCC
>JAIVXD010000268.1:0-4164 GCA_048636195.1 Anaerolineales bacterium | reverse complement strand
CTACAAAAGTTCATTAAATTAAAAAGATGCATCAAATACCTGAATCTTGCACCAACTATCTACTACGGCTTGAAGCGCTTTGCCTTTAAAGCTCGTTTCATGATTTTGATCCTCACCATATAGGTAATATGCCTGCGGGTCAAAATCACTCCAACTTCGCTTTAAACACAACGCTTTCTGCGCCTCGCTACGATACTTGGTGCAAGATTCAGGTATTAAATTATTCCTATCTGAGCGGGTATGCAATAAAATTTTTAGGGTGATGCTGTGAAACTGATGGTAATGGATGGACAGGGTGGCGGGATTGGAGGCACGATCATCAAGGGGCTCAGGGAATCAGTGGGTAACGATTTAATGATAGTGGCGCTGGGAACGAATTCCATCGCGACTTCGAGAATGATGAAAGCCGGGGCCAACAAGGGGGGTACGGGGGAGAACGCTATAGTGCAGACCAGTCATAGTGTGGATGTGATCGTCGGCCCTTTGGCTATTTTAATGGCAAACTCAATGATGGGAGAAGTGACACCGGCAATGGCCTCAGCGGTCAGTTCGAGTGAGGCGACAAAAATTTTGATCCCTTTGACACAGGAAAAGGTCAGGCTTGTGGGTATTTCCAGAGAGCCCTTGCCACATCTTGTAAGTCAGGTCGTAGATATTATAAAGGAGATGAATGAAGATGTGTGAATCAACTGCGTATATTTTGAAAGATGGCAAGGAAGAACTCCTCCTTGAGAGTGTTGATGTTTTGGAGAATATGGATGGCCACGTCAAACTTATCAGTATGTTCGGGGAGGAGGAGATAGTGGAGGCAAGAGTAAAGACCCTTTCTCTGGTGGACCACAAAATTATTCTGGAGCCTTTATAAATTGGAGGTGGCACAAATGACAATCGAGGATTTTTCAAAAAAAATAAACTGGCTCGGCCATGACGGGTTTCGAATTGATACAGAAAAGACGATTTATTTCGATCCCTTTCAGATTGAAGGTGGCCCAAGGGCCGATTTGATCCTCATCACCCACGATCATTTTGATCATTGCTCGCCAGAGGATGTGGAAAAGATCCAGTATTCTCAAACAGTTATCGTCACGGAGAAGGCTTCTGCCAAAAAGCTTTCGGGTGATGTGAGGGTTTTGCAGCCTGGAGAGTCCCTTAGTGTGGATGGTATTGAGATTCAGGCCGTTCATTCTTACAACACAGATAAGGACTTTCACCCCAAGTCAAATAACTGGCTGGGCTTCATCGTTGAGATTGAAGGGATCACGATATATCATGCTGGAGATACTGATTTCATCCCGGAGATGAAAGATCTTGAAGTGGATATCGCCTTTCTGCCCGTATCCGGCACCTACGTCATGACGGCAGAGCAAGCGGTCCAGGCAGCCTTGGCCATTAATCCAAAACTGGCCATACCAATGCATTACGGGGCTATAGTCGGTGATGAGCAGGATGCCATCACATTTAAAAAGGCCCTTGAAGGTAAGGTTGAGGTATTGGTTCTAAAAAAACAATAGAAGTCTTTTATGCTGGAATGAACTTTTCGTATAGGTTACTGCCAGTTTTAATGCCTTTACCGAAAAACTCCATGTACTCGACTTTGGGGCGTATGCCACCCTCAATGGATTTGATGTAGATCCTGTCTATAAATGCCGGACGACCGTCAATCAACATTTCTGCGCGATATCTTCCGTTTGCTTTATAGACTTTTATCTTGCGCTGGATGTCAGCGACTAAGTCCATTATCCAAAAATCACCTTTTGTGTCATACTCGAGACTAAATCCGTAGGCCATCTTTTTTTCAATCCAGTTGAGGTCTTCTTTTTCTCCGTTATTTGCATTCATAATCCAATAGGCGATGACTGGTTTTTCCGGTTTGAGCTCACCTTCCGGTGTCAATTGAGCATCATATTGAACTATATTAGCGTTTTTGCTCCGCTCAATCCTGAAAAGATGCTCTGTCTCCAGTTCTTCAGAGAAACAGAGCACAGGAATTAGAAGGGCGGTGCAGATAATGGCCGCAAAAAGAGTTTTCAAAAATGGGTGGATTAGAGACTGCATAATATTTACCTCCAAAGTGCAGTTTTAATTGATAGACTCCCTCTTCGCGATGGAATTTAGAAAGAAATTGTTCAGTGTGTCAAGGAAAAAGAGTCTTATTTGAAGGATGGAATTCAAAATTCCAGGGTTCGATGAAATCTAACCTTTGAATCCGTGAACGGTTACAAAATATGCAGCCATTCTTCTATAGAGAAATTTGCAAACCAGTATCATCAGTACTCCATAGATAATACCAGCTATGGCATCGACGGCGTAATGGTACCGACAGTAGATTGTTGCCACAATGAGGGTTGTAACGAACGGGATAAGTATCAGCCCGAGAATCCGTTCCTTTCGCAGTACCACAACCATACAGACTATCGCAGCAGCGACGTGAGAGCTGGGGAATGCCCCGCCTGGAGTGTCGAGATAATAAATAAGATCCATGAGCGAGGTGAAGAACCCGTAATATAAACCTTGGCGCAGGGGGATCGGGCCAGTTGCCGGAAAAAAGATAAATAGCAGGTAGCAAGAGAGCAACGTTAACGATATTGTGAAGAGAAATTCCTCGAAAAACTGTTTATCCTTAAAATACAGTATTCCGCCGATAACCGGTAGATATAGGTAGTATGTGAAATAGGAGAAGTGGAAAAACTCTATCAGGAAACGGTTGTTGAATTTGACCGGCAGTACCATGGCGGGTTCGCAGTGGAATATGAACTTATCCATCGAAATGTATATGGGATCAAGGGGGGCCTCGAAGATTAAGTTGTTTATCAGTCCTGATTCCGAGTACAGATAGATTAAGAGCAGGATCGGATACCAGGCCCGAATAAACTTTAAGGCAGGGTTTGAGCCGGGTCCCATATAATAGGCGAATACAAGAATGACGGCCGTAAATACGATATGAGTTACAACTACCTGATTGAAATACTTATGTCCCCATCCGAGTAATACCATAATGAGGACAACACCAAGAAGGTAGGCTACAAAAATAAAATCAACGGCATTAAGCTGCCTCAACTTCACTGTTTTAGCCAACCTTTTTCCCTGTACCATTCTGCTGTCGCGAAAACACCTTTTTTAAGGTCGTCATCCGGCTGGAAGCCAGTGTCGTCAGAAAACCGCGCTGGTGAGCAGGTCCAGGCTTCCTGCCGGAGTTCCAATACCTTTTCACGGTTGATAAGGGGGGGCTTTCGTGTGATTTTCGAGAAGCCGTCTGCGAGTATTGCGTATGTCTCCGCCACCCACATGGGGATAAAAATCCTTCTTGCCTTTCTTCCCACGGCCTCTTCCACGCAGGTGAGAAAATCATCCCACTCGTAGACATTGCCGTCGCTTATGTAGTAGGTTTTTTTCTTTGTAACATCAAACTTTAGGGCAGAAAGGACGGCCTTTGCAACCTCCCTGCCTTCTATGAAGGAAAGAAGCGGGGAGTCCCCTTTCGGCCTTATGTCAAGCCCCTTCTCCGCAACAAGTTTAAACATGCGGAGGATATCTCTCTCCCTCGGCCCATAAACCGCGCATAGGCGAAGAACCGTGGAATCGCGAATCAGACTCTTCACAACAGATTCGGCGCTATTCTTGCTCTGGCCGTAATGAGTAAGGGGACAATCCGCATCGCTTTCATCACGCGGTTTGTCTCGACCGGAGGGTCCACCAGCGGTAAGGCTGCTTATGAATATAAACCTGTCTACCTTCTGCTCCCTACAGGCCAGGCACAGATTTTCAGTGGAATCGACGTTTGCCTTCCGATAGGAGGCAGGTGAAACCGCCCTTACAACCCCGGCGCAATGGACCACCGCATCTATTGCATGAACCGCTGCCGTAAGTGCTTTAACGGATGAAAAATCGCCTCGGATACCGGCAACGCCTTTCGGGAGCCTTGTTTCATCGCTCGGGGCCCTCAGCAATGCAGAGACGGTAAGGCCTCTATCCCTCAAGAGGCTGGCGCAATGCCAGCCGATAAAGCCAGTTGCGCCCGTAACAAGAACTTTCAAATCTCCCTCTCGTAAAAACGGTACGTTTTATATCTTTTTGCTCCCATCTTTTCGGAGCTGATGTGCATCTTAGTATTGGTCTCAAGTACCCAGGAAAATTCTCCCGAATTGTACCCATTTTCCATTGCCT
>JAIVXD010000267.1:0-4180 GCA_048636195.1 Anaerolineales bacterium | reverse complement strand
CAATTTTGGCAAAGCTGTGGTTATGGAAAAAATTCTGTCTAAAGGTCTTTTTAATAGATGAACTATTACACAGTATGCGGTACGATTTTTTTGGTGCTTACTGCCTACTTCCTACTGTTAAAGCCAAGCTATCTATTCGTTCTCCTTCTCATAGATCCCCAGAATTCCCTCCATGCCACTGTAGTGAGGGTTTTTTTCAGACGTTGGCCCATGTCAAGTAATCCGATGATGCGATCAACTCCCTTAGAACTCGCTTAAGCCTCTCGTTCAAAAGGAACAGGATATCCAGTTCTATGCCCTCCTTTTCTCTCAGGGCATTGAGTTTATGGGGATTAATCTGGTCGGTTATCTTTTTGCAGAGGTAGTTGACGCATATCACATGGCGGACCTTGAGCAAGCAGCCGCCTTCTCCCAAGAAAAAACAGCTTTCCTTATCATGTCTCTTTTTGGGAAGTCTTACATCAAGCAAGAGATTGATCAGAAGAAGCCATCCGTCATACTTGTTCTCCAGCCCGGCACCGCAGCAGGACCCGCCCTCATTTTTCTCACAGTCCCTGCATATATCCAGGATGCCTGCTTCCCCCATCTCCTTGTGAGAGGCTTGTATCGCATCTTCTATCCTTGTCAAATAATCAACAATGGGTTTGTCCTGAATGAGCGGGCCGCTGAAACTTTCATAACGATGTTCGGCCCAGGCAATTTTTTCCTCAATGGGGCTTGAAAGGGTTATCTCATCTGTGTCCATTGTACAGCAGCTTTTATTCTTGCCTGATGGTTATGTGGCTATCAAAATCTGGCCGTGCTCGATGGGGATCAAGTTCAAGAGCTTTTCTTTTTCTTCGGAGTACGCTTTTTCCCTCTCCCTGCCTTTTTCTCCTCTTTTTCCTCCTTGTTGCCAAAACTTTTAAGTCCTTCGGCCAGATCTTTTAGTTTTTTATTCACCAGGTAATTGATTGTCCCTTTTGGATAGGTGCCATCGGCCTTACTTTCCCCGGCCTTTTTCCCAGTCAGGATCTCGATACCCTCATTAATGGTCTTCACAGGATATACGTGGAACTGGCCCTGTTTGACCGCCTCAACCACATCCTTGCGAAGCATCAGATCCTTCACATTGCTCTCGGGGATTATGACCCCCTGGCTTTTGTTCGCGCCCTTTTTCAGACAACAGTCATAAAACCCCTCGATCTTCTGATTGACGCCCCCAATGGCCTGCACCTCTCCGTTCTGATTGACCGAACCGGTGACCGCAATACCCTGTTTAATAGGTGTCTCCGAGAGACTCGACAGCAGCGCATATACCTCTGTGGACGAGGCGCTGTCACCGTCCACGTTTCCATATGACTGCTCAAAAGCAATACTGGCGCTCACAGTCAGGGGTTTGTCCTGGGCAAATTTTTTGCGCAGGTATCCGGTGAGGATAAGTACACCTTTGTTGTGGGTGCTGCCTGACATATCGGCTTCTCTTTCAATATTTATTATTCCTGCACGGCCCATGGAAGTGGAGGCGGTGATTCGAGAGGGTTTGCCGAACATATAGTCTCCAAGGGCATAGATAGCAAGGCCATTCACCTGTCCCACGATTTCGCCGTCCACATCTATCATCAGGGTCCCTCGATCGATCATTTCCTGGATGTGTTCCTCGATCATGTTGGAACGGTATATTTTGGCCTCCACGGCCTTATTGATATGTTTTTCCTGGACAGTCGGGTCATCCTTGTGGCTGGCCCAGAAATCGGCCTCACGGATTAGATCTGTGATTGCAGGAAAACTGGTGGAGATTTTCTCCTGCCTTCCGGTCATCCGGACCGCCTGTTCCACGAGTGCGGCCACCGCTGTCCTGTCAAAGGGCTTCAATTTTTCTTCATCCGTTTGCATCTTGATAAACTCTGCGAACTGCTGAATGCTTTCTTTGTTCTTGTCCATGGAGGTATCAAAATCGGCCCTGACTTTGAAAATCTTTTTTACATCCGCGTCATAGTGCTGGAGTAGATGGTATAGATAGGTGTCTGAAATAACAACCACTTTTAGGTTCAGATCAATGGGATCCGGCTTAAGCCCTGTGGTAGTGAAGAGGTAAAATGGGTCATAGGTTTCAATTTCAAGCCTTTTACTTTTAAGTGCCCTCTTGAGCGCCTTCCACACACCCGGCTCCACAATGGCATCCATGAGATTAAACACCAGGTACCCGCCATTTGCTTTGATCAGCGAACCAGCCTTGATCTTGCTGAAATCCGTCCGCCATACCCCGCTTCGATCAACAACACGCTCAATGCTCCCGAAAATGTTGCGATATGTGGGATAGTCCTCAACAATGACTGGTGGCTCTTTTTGCTCACTATTGTCTACCAGAAGATTGACCTGGTACGGTTGAAACCGGTCGGCCTCCGGAAGCAAAGGCGAAAGGCCAGGGATTTGCACCTGGGCCTGGGCCGCAAATACCTGTTGGAGATTACCGGCCATATCTTCGAGCATGGCCTCAAGGTATTTTTTAATCGGCTTGCTTTTGTATTTTTTGATGAGTGGAGCTGTCAGGTCGGATGCATGTTTCATGAACATCATACGATCCATTGCCTCTACTTTTTCCTGGACCTCTTTTTGAAGGTCTCTTAGTTCGAGAAAAATCTGATCTATCTGTTCTGTCAGGCTGGTATGTTTTTCTTTCAGCTCATCATATTCTTTTTTTGGGAATCTTTCCTTTTCAACCATCCCCTCAAGTTGGTCGATATGAACCGGATTTCCATCAACCATGGGCACTACTTCAGGGCGTTTGACCTGTCCCACCTGGACATCCACAAGTGTAAACCCTTCTTCTTTGACTTTCTCGCCAAGGTCCTTAAAAAAGCCTTTTCCCTTTTTCTCATAGGTCTCCATGACTTCTTTTTTCAGGTTGATATATTCCTGGCTTTCAAAAAGCTTTGGAATCTCTTGCTTAAGGGTCTTTACAAGGTCTCTGATGTCCTTTTTAAAAGAGGCTCCTTTTCCCGCCTTAAGGCGAAGCAAAGTAGGAGACTCAGGGTTTTTAAAACAGTTTACATAGCAAAGATCGTCAGGCACATTATCCTTTTTGGATATTTCATGGAGTAGTTTACGTACTGTATACATTCTGCCCGACCCTGCCTCTCCAGTAACAAACACATTGTATCCCGGTCTGTCGATTCCTATCCCAAATTGGAAAGCCTCAACACCTCTTTGCTGTCCAATAATCTCCTTGAGGGGTTTAAGGTCATCAGTGGTTTTAAAAGGCAGAGTCGATGGATCAAGCCTCCATCTGAGTTTCTCTACAGGGATCTCTGTATATGATTTTTTACTGGGCATTTAATAATCTCCTATCTACACAATTTCTATTGAGGATCACTTGACTTGGATTCGGACACCCCGCGCTTTATCCGGCTCGCATTTGGGCATCGTGATCTTTAATATACCTTCTTTATAAACAGCCTTGATTTCATCAACTTTTATCCTGCAGGGCAGTGAAATGGTGCGTGAAAAAGATCCGGACCTCTTCTCAACCCTTTGATAGCCGGCACTTTCTTCTACAGTCTCCTCCCTCGTCTCTCCCTGAATGAACAATGTGTCTTCAGTCGCAGAGATATCCATGTCCTCAGGGTTGATGCCCGGAAATACAGCTTTTATGGTAAGGGTGTCTTCGGTTTCAGATAGGTCTATTGAGGGGATTCCCCCAGCTTCCTCAGGAAACATTTGTACCCCGAAACCATACGAGAACCGGTTAAAGAGACGCTGCATATCTCTCCTCATTTTAGAAATCTCCTGATTTTTCCACAGGATTAGCTCGGACATGATAGGAACTCCTTTTATCTTTGGATACAATTGTGCCGGTGACCATTCTAACGACTGAACATTCTAAAAATAGAACTCTCCAAATGCAAGGAGTTTCTTCAGCAGTTCTAATTATGGCTTTCATCTGGCGGGGCCGCGGGGTCTCTTTTTAAAGGCCGCAAAAAACTGCCTCATTCTATTGAACGGCAGCGTAGCCTTGAAATTCGTTATAGGACAGCCCCAAAGGAGAGTCTCCGTTGCAACTGACGCCTTTTCTGCCTGCTCGGAGCCTTTATTCAAAGCCACGGGGGCGTTCCACAAGCTGTGGAAGAATTTGTCTTGCGTCCTTTAAAAAGAGACCCCACGGCCCTGCATTAGCAAGGCCTAAAGGTCATAATTAGAA
>JAIVXD010000266.1:0-4218 GCA_048636195.1 Anaerolineales bacterium | reverse complement strand
CAGCCAGTTCTGTCAGGTCCCTGACAATGGCTTCCACATCACGACCCACGTATCCTACCTCGGTGAATTTAGTGGCCTCTACTTTGAGAAACGGGGATTTGGCAAGGCGGGCCAGGCGCCTGGCAATTTCAGTTTTTCCAACCCCTGTGGGGCCAATCATGATGATGTTTTTAGGGGCGATCTCATCCCTCAGTTCCGGAGGGACTTGCTGTCGACGCCACCTGTTTCTCAGGGCAATGGCTACCGAACGCTTTGCCTGGTCTTGCCCGATGATGTATTTGTCCAGCTCTGAAACAATTTCTCTCGGTGTCAAAACCTTCATGAGTTGATCTTTTTCTGTCCCATCTTTTTCCATAACTGCCTCTGTAGGAAGATTTTTGATTTTAGATTGGCGATTGACTATTCAAAGAAATGTCTTTCAATTCCCGTGATTCACTCCTCAGGTTCAAGTTCATGTATTACTACCTCTTCATTTGTATAAACACAGATAGACGCGGCAATCTTCATGCTCTCACGAGCAATTGCATCAGCTTCCAGGTCGGAATGTTGCACGAGTGCACTGGCAGCAGCTAGGGCGAAAGGCCCACCAGAGCCGATAGCAGCCACGGTTTCATCGGGCTCTATTACATCCCCGGTGCCGGAGATGATGAAGATATGCTCCTTATCCATGGCAAGTAGCAATGCCTCAAGCCTTCTGAGTATCTTGTCAGTTCTCCAGTCTTTGGCCAATTCAACAGCAGCCCTTGTGAGGTTCCCATTATAGGTCTCCAGCTTTGCTTCCAGCCTCTCGAACAGGTTAAAGGCGTCAGCCGCTGCACCGGCAAACCCCACCAGCGCCCTGTCTTTGAACATATAACGAACCTTGGTGGCCTTTTGCTTCATAATCGTATCACCAAAGCTCACCTGTCCGTCTCCTGCCATTACGGCCCTTCCATTTTTTCTGATCGCAAGAATCGTGGTAGCTCTTATTTTCCCGAAGGCATTTTGATTCATGGCATTGATATCCTCTTTAGATCCTTCTTCACAGCGTCCCTGGGTTCTGTTTTTATTAACTCCTCGGATGGGCCTTATCATAGACTTCCATAAGCCTATCAAGACTTACATGTGTATACTTCTGTGTGGTAGAAAGGCTCTCATGCCCCAGGAGTTCTTGCACTGCCCGGAGATCAGCGCCCCCATCCAACAGATGCGTGGCAAAGGTGTGCCTCATAGAATGAGGGCTAACATCAGCGGTTAGACCGCTCTCTATGGCATATTTCTTAATAATCCTCCCAATACTTCGCCCGGAAAGTGCCCCCCCCCGAAAATTGATAAAAAGAGGCTCATCCCGGGAGATATATACATTGCTTCGTCTAAGATATTGAGTCGCCTCCAGGTAGTTTCTAACTGCCTGTAAGGCCTGCCTGCCAATGGGCACAATCCGCTCCTTATCCCCTTTTCCTATGACTCTGACTAAGCGTTCGTCAAAATCAATACTGGATATGGTGAGTGCCTCAAGTTCGCTCACGCGAAATCCGCAAGAATAAAGCACCTCCAGAATCGCCAGATCCCTCAGTCCCAGCGGTTTTTCCCTCTCAGGTCTCTCAAGAAGCCTGAAAACCTCATCCACAAGAAGATACGTGGGCATGTATTTTTCTAACTTGGGCGTTGCGATATCTGCTGCAGGATTCCACTTGGTTAAACCTTTCCTCTCCAAGAAAAGGAAAAATGAACGAACGGCAGAAAGCTTACGGGCAATGGTAGACCGCCTGAACTGCCCATAAAGGCTCCCAAGATACGTTCTGATAACCTGGGAATCAATCATTCCAATGCCTGCGTCGGAATTTTCACCTTCAGACCGTGCTTCTCTTAAGGCCACGAATTCTGAGAACTGCCTCAGATCAATCTGGTAGTTTCTTATTGTGTGTAGAGAATACCTCTTTTGATTTCTCAGGTACTCGATAAATTGCTCTATGAGGTCATGGAGTAACAAAATGAGTGCGTCCGATTTTTTCCGTTACCTGTTTTAGTTGTTTTTCGTTAAAAAATTATTCAGTTTAACATATCCATATTAATTGGCAATTAAAAAATGAGTATCCACATTCTTACCTTGACTTTGGAGTGCATAGGGCATTAATCTTACAAAAACCATAAAATTTCAGAATAATCGGGAAAGGATTTGCGCATGGAAAAAAGAGCTGAACAGTTAAGAAATGTAGCCTTCATCGCTCACGGGGGTTCAGGCAAAACTTCTTTGGCCGAAGCCATTCTTTTTAACGGAAAAGCAACCACAAGGCTGGGCAAAGTTGATGACGGCACGTCAAATCTGGATTTTGAACCTGAAGAAATAAAGAGAAACATTACAATTAGCACATCTTTTCATCACTGCAACTGGAAAAAACACACTATTAACCTTATTGATACACCAGGAGACGACAATTTCCTTTCAGACACCAGGCTTTCAATGCAGGCGGCCGATGGCGTGGTATTAGTTATAGATGCCACCGATGGCGTCAAGGTTGGAACAGAAAAGGTCTGGAGATTTGCAGATGAATTGCAGCTCCCCAGGATTATCTTCATCAATAAACTGGACAAAGAAAGATCAGATTTCTTCAAAATCTTGGAAGAAAGCTCCCGGACTTTTGATGTCAAAGCAACGCCGGTATTTCTTCCCATAGGTGCTGAGGACAAATTCGAGGGGTTAGTCGACCTGATCCAAATGAAGTCCTACCATTACAGCAAGGATGGCAGTGGAAAATTTGAGAGCGGAGACATACCTGCTGATATGGAGGAAATCGTCAGTGAATGGCGTGAAAAAATAATAGAGAACATTGTTGAAGCCAACGACGACCTCATGGAAAAATACCTGGAGGGGGAAGACCTCTCAACCAGGGAGATTGAGGAAACTTTCATGCAAGGCATCAAATCGGGCATGATAGTCCCCACGGTCTGCGGCTCCTCTACTTTGAACCTGGGTATTCCGCAATTGATGGACCTTATTGTCCAGGGGCTCCCCTCGCCCCTTGAAAAAGCTCCCAGGGAAGGGACCAAACCTGGTGGAGAAGAAGTCTTAGAAAGGCCACCCACGGTTGACGCTCCTTTTTCTGCCCTTGTGTTTAAGACCATTGCCGACCCATTTGCTGGCAGGCTTACCCTTCTAAGGGTCTTTTCGGGTACGACTAAATCGGATGTGACACTTTATAACGCCAATAAACAAACCAAAGAAAAGTTCGGCCAGCTTCTTCTCATAGAAGGCAAAAAACAGCGGCCGGTGGAAATGGCTGGCCCTGGAGATATTATCGCCATAGCCAAATTAAAAGAGACATCTACAGGAGATACCCTGTGCTCCCCTGATGATCCTATCATCTATAAACCCACTGAACCGCTGCCATCTGTTATATCTTATGCGGTTGAGGCAAAAGTCAAAGGCACTGAAGACAAGGTCTTTACCTCTTTGGCTAAACTCCTCGAAGAAGACCCCACTCTCAGGCTGGAGAGAGCCCAGGCTACCTCCGAGACTCTCCTTTCCGGCACAGGGCAGATACACTTAGAAACCACGTGCGAAAAACTGCAACGAAAATTCGGGGTGGAGGTTAATCTGAATCCCGTTACGGTGCCTTACCGGGAAACCATTAAAAAACCTGTGCAAAAAGTCATTTACCGCCACAAGAAGCAGACTGGTGGCAGAGGCCAATTTGCCGAGGTTCATTTTGATGTCTCCCCTTTGGAAAAGAATGCAGGATTTGAGTTCGATGAGGCCCTGACCGGCATGAATGTACCCAGAAATTTTGTGCCTGCCGTGGAAAAAGGACTTAACGAAGCACTTGCAAGCGGCACCCTGGCCGGTTACCCTATCGTGGACCTGAAGGTCCGCTTCTTTGACGGTAAATCCCACGACGTGGACTCATCCGAAATGGCATTCAAAATAGCAGCCCGCATGTGCCTAAAAAAGGCGATGCAGGACGCGAACCCCACACTTCTCGAGCCCATCATGAAAATGGAGATTACAATCCCGGAGGATGCGATGGGCGATGTGATGGGCGACCTAAACGGTCGACGCGGAAGGGTCCTTGGAATGGACAGTCAGGGAAGATATCAGGTTATTAAGGCCAATGTTCCTATGGCCGAAGTCCTGCAGTACGCCCTCGATCTCAATTCCATAACTGGAGGCCGTGGAACATTTCAGATGGAGCAATCCCATTATGAGGAAGTTCCAGCCCAGCTTGCAGAAAAGGTGAT
>JAIVXD010000265.1:0-4220 GCA_048636195.1 Anaerolineales bacterium | reverse complement strand
GAAGAGCGCCACAGAGGAATTCCGGACGATGCCGATGGTGCCAAACTGCTCATTGCAGCAGCCAAAAGCCTGGAAACCAATACGGTCAGCATGGAGGTCAGCCTTGGGCTGATGGAAACGCTCAAACTGGACACGAATGTGTATCGTACGCAATTGGTCGGGGTAACGCGAGATATCAGTTCGGGACTCCTGGATACGGGAGTGGCCGTCGGTCTTGTTGGCCGTGCCATGGAAAGGGCTACATCCTGGCTTTTTGACAGCGGCCCCAAAGTTTTCCTTAAACTGCTGTTGTTTTTTGGCATTCTTTTTCTCTTTCGTTTTGCCAAACGCTTGGTACGGGCCGGGCTCGAGCGAGCAATTAATGCGTCTAATCTAAATCTGTCCCAGCTGGCCCGCCGCATGATTGTCTCGACGGTATCCAATCTTGTCATGATCTTCGGGCTTCTGATCGCGCTATCCCAGTGGGGCATCAGTCTGGGACCGCTTCTCGCCGGTCTCGGTGTCGCCGGTTTTATCATCGGCTTTGCCCTGCAGGATACGCTTAGTAATTTCGCTTCCGGAATCATGATTCTGCTCTACCGACCCTATGACGTGGGGGATTTGGTAGATGTCGGCGGTGTTTTCGGTAAAGTGGACAAGATGAACCTGGTCTCTACCAGCATTTCGACGCTGGACAACCAAATGATTGTTGTTCCCAACACCAAGATTTGGGGAGACGTGATCAAAAATGTCACCGCACAAGATATTCGTCGTGTAGACATGGTATTTGGAATCGCTTATAGTGATGACGTATCCAAGGCCGAGGCGATCTTCAACGATATCCTCAAATCACATGATAAGATCCTCGACGATCCGGAGCCGATGGTCCGTCTTCACACACTGGGTGAATCGTCGGTGGATTTTGTGGTCCGGCCCTGGGCCAAGATCGACGATTACTGGGATGTCTATTGGCATGTGACTAAGGCCGTGAAGCTGCGATTTGATGAAAACGGCATTTCGATTCCGTTTCCGCAACGCGATGTGCATGTATACAATAATAATATAACCACTGCGGGCGCTTCATAGTAGTAATAATAGGGACAGGCTCCGGGATCTCTCGCCACATCATTGCCAAGGGGCATTCTGTTAAAGGGAAAGTGAAGGGGTCATGAAGGGGTCAAATCTTTGATTGACCTTTGTTTATAGTGAATCTAATATTTGCCCATAACGCTTTTTGAACTTATTGCTTCTCAACCTTCTTTTTACCCTACTGATTGCATTGCTCACGGAACTGTAATTATTTAAATTAAATTCCTCACCTATCTTTTCTAAACGCTCACTACGAATATATCTTAAAAGATAGATAGCAAGATCACGCGCCTCATTCTCCACACCCCTCCTGGACTTTTTTAGCTCTGCCTCCCCAATTTTATAATGTCTACACACTGCTCTTTTTATATCAATTACTTCCGGACATAGCTTCTTTGATTCAGGAATCTCCTTTTCCTTCTTCTTTCTGGGAAACCTGTCTTTTACCCACTTAATAAATTTTTCACTGCCCAGTATAGACGACATATTCTTTTTTGAGTAATAACGTATAAGCTCTTGAGAATCCTCAATAGAGATAAATCTCCTATAAGCCGCAGTCTGCAAATCTTTATCCTCAGAAAACATATCCAGTATGTAATTTTTATGCAACCATTCCCATTTTTTAGCTTTGGATATATAGCCTTTATGGCTGCTCCATGAATAATCTTTCAATTTGTCAGTTATACCAGCCCTTAATGGATTCCTGTGTATATATCTGACAAGCTCTAATAAATACGAGTCTCCATCAACAAGAATGGCTTTGTATCTTCCCCTGAATAATGTACCATCACACCCGTTTCTTGCATTATATCGCTGCGTGTAAACCCCATTTATATGCCTCATACACCTGGATAAATTTGCATCATGGGTTTGAATAAGGAGGTGATAATGGCTGGCCATCAGGCAATAAGCCGCAACCCGCATGTTGAACATTTCAGATGCATCCATGAGAAGCTCAATAAAGCCTAAATAATCCTCCCTGGCGGGAAAGGCCTCCTGCCCAAGCCTGGCACGGTTCATAACATGATACCACGCATCTGGGAATTCTATCCTAAGTGGTCTGGACATGATTTGTAAATCTAGCAGATCACTACAGGTAAGTCAATCAAAGATTTGACCCCTTTATAAGTGTAAATATTGTAGTCCATTATTTATTGATTAAAAAGGTCATCTCCTGTCGTATTTCAGAATAAAAAAGGGGGTTGTTTGGCATTTAACATTGTCATTCCAAAGCCTTAACCATAGTAAAGCTATGCCAATCACTTTGGGAGCGATTCTGAACCTTGGCCCAGTTATCTCCATCTGCTACCCGAACCCGCCATCGGTAGGCCTGCCCTGGTTTCAATACCCCTTCAGGCACAGTATGGGAGAGCATACCTTTAACATAACGAGTAGAATAGACACGCCCGCCATGCTGTTTATTTATCTCAAGTCGATAGTATAGGGGAATCACTACCTTCACGGCCCCCCATGAAAAGGTAGGGGTATTGGAGCGAAGTGTTGCCCCTATGGCCGGGGAGAATGTGCTAATATCGGGAAGAGGTATAGTCCTGACCACGGACTGGGAATGTGTAGCTGAGCCACTCATGGTACCGCTTGTTACTTTAAAGGTATAGGTTCCGATTTCAGGAGATCCGGGCAGCCTGATAAAAAAAACTCTAAACTGAGGTATATAGAAAAAGTCATCCTTGCCAATTGGCAGATCTCCACTGGGACCTGTGACTGTTATTCTGTCTATGCCTCTTGGCAGATTGCCGGTGAAGCCCTTTGCTATAATAACCTCAATATAGGTTTTTAGACTTTTATCAGGCTCATGGACGTTTTTGATTGCACATATAATGGGGATACCTGGTGTAATCATTTTCTGTAGCGCTGCCTTTTCGTACCATCTGCCGGCTGCCATTACACCACGAAGATCTTTGATATTGGCTACATCTTCCAAGGGATTCTCATTCACCAGGATTAAATCCGCTCTTTTACCCTCCTCGATGGTGCCAAAATCATCCACTCCTATCATGGCCTTGACGATCTTTGAGGCATTTATCGTGCCAGTGGCAATGGCCTCATAAGGTGTAAAACCATTTTCTGTCAGGATTCGAAGCTCATCGTGGATTGAAAAACCAGGCACAATGCCCATGCTGCCGGTCCCGGCATCTGTTGACAGAAGCAGGGGTGTTCCCGCTTGTTTTAATTTCACTAACAGTATTTTATCTAGCTTATACTTAAAGGGCGCAAAATCCTCGCCCCCTCTAAACTGCATTTGATGTTTTTCCTTTCCTTGGCGGAACGCATCTAAATACCATCGGGGTAAATACCTGTTTTCAGGGCGTGCCAGGAAAGCCTCCGGGTTGAATAGTTTTTGAATGATCACGTCATCTATAACCAGGGTGGTGCAAACTGGGATATTTGCGGATTGTACCTTGCCTATGACGGCTGAAATGGCCTCTGCATATTTCTTCTCAAGCGTCTCAATATCAAAACTGAAGGATGACCTATACTGTTGAACAGCAATCTCCATGAGGTAGCGAAACCACTCTCTGCGCCCCAGGTTTTTCGTCCTGTCGAACTCGAAGAACTCGAAATCCAGCTCCTCAATATGGGCAATCTCATCCATGCCTTCTGATAGAACACCATCCAATCCGACTTGAAATGGAATGTGGCCGGCTGTGTACATACCCAATTGCTTGGCTGTTCTTATTGCCTCGTGAAATTCATCTTTGGACACGAATGAGTAAAGCTTGATAAAATCAAAACCCTGAGCGTTTTGCTCCCGGACAGTTCTCCGAGGGTCCTCAACAGGGCCATAAAGTATTAAGCCACAGGTATAGATGGTTGGTCCTATGCGTTTACCTTCCTTGATTTCCTCCCGCCAGCGAAGAATGTAGTCCGGAGATCTTCCTGCTGGACCGAAACACCTGATTGTTGTCACGCCATTGGCAAGGTAAAGATTCAACGGGGAAACGGGATAGTCGCTCAGCCAATCAACTCTTGTATGCATATGCATGTCGGCCAGGCCGGGCACCAGGTATGCGCCCGCTCCGTCGATAACGATTGCATTTTCGGGTATGTTAACTCCATTTGAAGGACCGATTTGAAGGATTCTTTTTCCCTTAATCAGGACAGTTTGATCTTTGACTATCTTTTCATCCGTC
>JAIVXD010000264.1:0-4245 GCA_048636195.1 Anaerolineales bacterium | reverse complement strand
TCCTGGATGAAAGGGGCAAAAGCACACGTTCAGGACAAGGAGATCCGCTTTCGAGATATTATCCCGTGGTGCCAGAAATCCAGTACATACGAAGAAAGAGGAATCCTTGCAAAAGAGACCGGTCCTCTGTGTAAATTCCTGAAGCCATTTGTTCTTAATTACTGGACCATCCTGCTGGAAATCCTCAATAAAGATCTGGGCTATGCAAATTACTTAGATTACTGCCATAAGAAAAAGGGGATTGATTACCACGGCTACTATAATATCCTCAAGAACCTCCTTATAGAGACCGATGATCTATATTTTTCTGCAATGGAACGGTGGTCCCGCCAGCAGTTCAACTTGCCTTTAAGTGCACTTTCCAGGTTTGACTCCATTTTTCTGCTGGGCTTCGGGGAATTTGACGGACTTTTTCCTCAGAAATCCATTGAAGAATTAACCGGTTTTTTTCACTACTGGGGGATAGATATTGAGCATACGCCCGGTCTTAATCTGGAGTTGGGGCAGGAAGAAGGAAAGAGCGCGCAGGCCATGTGCTTTATTCTTGAGGTGCCAGAAGAGGCTTATATCCTGATGAAGCCAGAAGGAGGATGGATTGATCTGGAAACCCTCTGGCATGAACTTGGTCATGGCCTTTCAGCAGTTTTCACGTCACCCGATCTATCCATTGTCGACCGGGATATGGCTACTTCTCACAGCTTATCTGAGTCTTTTGCCTTTCTTTTGCAGAATATAACCTTATCCGTGCCTTTTTTGGAGAATTACCTTGGACTGAAACCACCGGATTCAGAAAAACTATCTTATTATAAGACACTAAAGGATCTTTCCGTTTTTAGGCGATATGCTGCAAAGTTTCTGGCAGAGTATGAAATATTTTCGAGCGGTGATCTTTCAAATGGTGACCCCTATGCAGAATTAATGGCCCGCCATACCGGCTTTTACTACCAACCAGAAAGTCACCTTTTTGATCTGGCCCCTGAATTCTACAGCCTGGACTATGTTCTGGGATGGCTGGCAGAGGCTATTATGGAAGAGCACCTGAGGGGACTTTTGGGAACCCGCTGGATGTTTCGCCCTGAAACTGGTGATATTCTTAAGAAATGGTGGAATCAAGGGAATCGTCATGATGTTTTTCAATTTATGAAGACAAATGGCCTTGGCTCTCTGGCCCCGGAAGCACTTATAAGGCGATGGAAGGAAGTTTTGAATTAATGATGACTTGGATTTTTTGAAATAATGTGGTAAATTAAGGATAATTTCTAAATCAACAAGAAAAAGGATCAGCAGCAAGTGAGATTTTTTCGGATTACCTTTGAATATGGACACAGAAATCATAGATAGAGAAAAGCAAATAGCCCAAGATCCTGAAAAGGCGCTAAAGGAGATCAAGGATAGCGCCGTGTTGTTGAGCGTGGCCACCGAGTACCTATGTGAAGATCCTTTTTTAAAAAAAATCGGAGCTAACATAGAGAAAAACATCGAAGTTGTAGAAAACCACGTTGAGGATCTCAAAAAGCAGTTTGTTGGCAAACCCGTTGCTGAAGTGGATTTAAAAAAACCCCTGGACCGTGTTGCCCGTTTTTCAGGGCGTTTACAAAAGGCGAGCGACGGCACCAGGCGTAAATGTACCCAGGGAGAGCTGGGCAAAGAACTCGATGAAGGAGTTAAAGCATTGATGGGTGAGATTAATACACTAAAAGAAAGGATAGAAGGGAAATCTGTTTCCTACACCACGGCTGATTCTGCTTTGGGTTTCCTCGGTCGCTTCAAATTCATCGTTCGTTCACTCGTCGTCACATCCAAGTTTACACTTAGAATATCTGCCCTGTTTGTCATTGTCTGCCTTATGATATTCCTGTATCTGCTAATCACTATAGAAACGGAAAAAGTTCCGCTTGAAAGGGTTGAGCAGAGTAGAGCGCTGATCTTAGAAAAACAGGCTGACCTTGTTCGGATCAAGGCAGAACTCAAGCCGCTCAAAGAAAAAATTGAGAGTGCCCGGAAAGATGAAATGAGTCGGCAAGAGGAAATAAGGCTTATGGATTTAAGTTTGAAGGCTCATAAGCTTGCTCAGGATCAACTAAATACCCTGATTGAGGTGGACATAGAGGAAAAGGCATTAAAGGAAAAACTTAAGGAACTGGAAGCAGTGCAGCGAAAATCTTTCCTGGAGAAGCTCTTGCGCCTTGAACCTTGATCCAAATACAACCTCTTAGATCATATACCGCTTAAACTCTCTCTTTTCATGCACTTCCGTCATCAGCATCCTGTCTTCGGAGCCTCCCACGACCCTCACAGGGATTGTCTCACTATCTTCCGAGTCACTGTATGCAACTGTAATGGCTGCCGTAAGTTCAAGCGCTGAATCAGAAAAATCCCCTAAAAACAGCACAGTGGGTCCAGGCACTGATGCGGATGTCAGCACGAGATCTTTCTTTTCGGTCAGTGCGTGGATTTTTTCGTTCTCACTTTTATTTCTCCCCACCACAATTTTCGTATGGGGAGAGATTCTAAAATGCCTGCCTACTTTCAGGAGCTCGATCTCTCTTAGATCCGGATCACTTTGGGAAGAAAACAGATCCTTCAGCCGTCGTGAAAAGACTTCCTCTGTTAGCAGACAACCACCTGCCGGAGAAGGATAGCCTTTTATATTCAGGGCTTGAGCCAGTTCCATCTGCGGTTTCCTCGAACGCCCCTCAAAGCCCATCAACAGTTCCCTTTTTACCCATCCCTTCTCTTCTGGTATGGTTACAGGCAGCCGTTTGGCTGAGAGAGGTCTCAAAAGGAGGCCGTCAAGTCCGCTTTCAGAGGCGATCAGAGCGAGTGATTTCTTGTTTTGGGACATGGGCCTTTGTCCCATAACTTCCCCTGTCAGCACAAATTCTGCCCCTTCTTTTTTGAGCATTTCTCCAGCAATTTTGAACATGAGGGCATGACAGTCGATGCATGGATTCATATTGCCGCCATAACCGTGCTTGGGGCGTTTGACCACGTCCAAGTGACGCCTTGTGATGTCTACTACCTTAAAAGGAAGACCCATTGACTGGGCAGATTCCCTGGCCTTTTTAGATGTAAAAAAAGGGGTCTCAAAAAAAAGGCCCAGGACGTTAATGCCCTGGGCCCTTATTAATTCTGCGGCCAGCATACTGTCCAGGCCCCCTGAAAAAACGCATAGGGCTTTCATGTTAAAAACTGTTTATTGGTTGAATTTGTTTTATTTGTTTGATTTGTTTGATTGGTGCTTTTTCTTTTGCCTATGTCAGTACATTTCCCGACTACTTACGCCAAACCAACAAGCGGATTAAAAAGATCTAACCAATTAAACCAGTATAACCGATTAAACTATTAAAACTACTATAGCCCAGCTTCTTTCAGTGATTTCACAAGTGATTCTTGCTTCTTGTTAAGCTTCTTGGGCACTGCGATACTGATTTCCGCATAGGCATCTCCCTTCCCCCCACCCTTCATATGGGGAAGGCCATAGCCCTTTAGTCTGAATTTGGCATTATTTTGCGTTCCAGGCGGAATTTTTAGTTTCAGCGTCTTTTGATCAATAGTTGGGACCTCGATTTCAGTGCCAAGAACAGACTCGGAGAACTTAATTTTCTGTTTAAAATACAGGTCATCATTCACTCTCCTGAAAACAGGATGAGCTAACACACTGATCTGGATAAAAAGATCTCCCGGCGGGCCGCCATAAGGACTGGGCTCCCCTTTACCCCTGAGCCTCAACTTGTGACCCGCAGTGATTCCGCCAGGAATCTTTACAGAGACCTGCTCCTGGCGACCGTCCATTTGATAGGAAATGATCTTATTCGTGGTTCGGGACAATTCTTCCAGCGTCACGGGAAGTTCGTAGATCAGATCCTGCCCTTTTGCCCGTTGGGAATGGCCTCCAAAGCCTGCGGAAGAATAACCAAAAGGGGAACCGCCGCTACGATACTGTCGTTTGCCAGGACCTCCCGTACCTCCGAACATCTGGCTGAAAATATTCTGGGAGCTTCCACCCCCTCCAACGCCGAACTCGCTAAAGATACTTCCAAAATCAAACCCTCGAAATATGTCTTCCTGGGAGAATCGGTTCTGAAACCCCTCCGCGCCGAACATATCATACTGCTTTTTCTTTTCCGGATCGCTTAAGACAGCATAGGCTTCACTGATTTCCTTAAACTTGGCTTCAGCAGACTTGTCTCCCTTATTGTGGTCCGGGTGATACTTTAAGGCCAGCTTACGATAGGCCTTTTT
>JAIVXD010000263.1:0-4254 GCA_048636195.1 Anaerolineales bacterium | reverse complement strand
CAACTACAATCCGGTTGAGGTTATTCTCCTTTATCACCTGGGCTATGGTCTCTTGCGTGTCCTGGGAGCAGGTATAAAGATTGTCAGTTATATACTCCACATAGGGAAGAGACCCTGCGTAGTCACGCACCGCAGGCACATCCACAACGCCGCTTATGTTGATACCGCACTGGCACACGAATACGCCTATACGGGGCCTTTCGCCGAATATGTTCCTCTCTTCCGGGACCTCCTTTTCTTTTGTCAGGGTGTTTCTTGCCTGGCTTAGAAGGGCGCCTGCTTCCGCTGCCGCTGAACTTGATTCTATGACCGCCTGTGGTATATCCTTGGGACCGGCAAAAGCGCCGCATACATAAATGCCTTCTTTTGAGGTGGTCACGGGATGGAAGGAGTCTGTTTCACAGAACTGACCTTCGGTAAGATCGATATCAAGGCTTTTGGCAAGCTCTACGAGCTCAGGCGGTGTCTCCAGCCCCACTGAAAGGACCACCATGTCAAAGGACTCATCTGCTGTATCCCCGTTTTCATCCACGTATGGGATGACCAGAACGTCACTTCCTTCAACAGACTCTATGGCAGGGACCCTGGAACGAATAAAGCGAACCCCATGTTTTTCCCTGGCGTCATCATAAAATCGTTCAAAGTCCTTGCCGTGTGTCCGCATATCCATGAAGAAAATGGCACAGTCAAGATCATTCCCAGCATGTTCCTTTGCGATAACCGCCTCTTTTATGGCATACATACAGCAAACCGATGAACAATAACCGTGGTCACACTGGTGGTTATCCCTGGAGCCTACACATTGGAGCCATGCGATCTTTTTCGGCTCTTTATTATCCGAAGGCCGCACAAGATGACCCATAGTGGGGCCGGATGCAGAAAGTATTCTCTCAAACTCCATGGAAGTGATGATATTTGGATTTTTTGCGTAGCCATAGGCATCAAATCCGGAAGGATCAAAAGGCTGAAAACCGGGGGCGAGGACGATGGCACCCACATTTAACTCGATGATCTCATCCTGCTGGTTGTAGTCAATAGCGTTAACCCCACAGTATGCGGAACATATCTGACAGCCACCGGTTTTAAAATGTATACATTTGGTCCGATCAATGGCGGGCGTGTTGGGAATGGCCTGTGCGTATGGGACGTAAATGGGTTTTCGGCCCTTAAGGCCCATATCATACTCGGATGGGATGGGCTGAACGGCGTGTTTGGTAATGTCTTCAAGCTTTATGTGCCCGGTGGGGCAAACAAAGGCACAGGCACCACAGCCCATGCAGACATCTGTCTGAATATGGAAAGGTGTATCCACTTTCATTTCTACACCGCGCCCTGTCAGGCCGAGGGCACTGTTTCCCATTCGTTCGCAGATACGCACACAGAGTCCGCAGAGAATACAATCATCGTCTTCTTTTTTAAAACGCGGCTCTTTGATGTCATATTGCGCTGCGAGTTCTTTGATAACCTGTACATCCGGACAGCGGGCAAGTAGTAATTCCACAATAAGCTTACGCCCCTGGTGAACCGCTTCAGTGTCCGTGTTGACTTCCATGCCTTCCCATATGGGATAATTACATGCGGTGACAAACCGGGTTTTTCGGCCATCGAAAAGTTCTACAGTACAAAGACGGCACATTCCTGCCGGTTCTAAAGCTTCATGGTGGCACAGGGTTGGAATGTCTACTCCGTATTTCCTGGCAACTTCAAGGATATATTGTCCTTCTTCTCCCTGAGCTTCTTTACCATTGAGCTTAAAAGTGATCATAGGGTATCCTTACTATGTTATTTGATAACAACAGCATTAAACTTACAGGCATCGTAACAGATGCCGCACTTAATGCACTTGTCCTGATCTAATTCATGGGGTTTTTTCTTCTCACCGGTTATGGCTTTCTCCGGGCATTTAAGTGCGCACAGACGGCAGCCATTGCAGGCTTCCTCATCAATCTCGTAATGGAAAAGGGGTTTGCACACCCCTGCCGGGCATTTCTTGTCTTTAATATGGGCCTCGTACTCGTCACGGAAATAGCGTATGGTTGTGAGCACCGGGTTGGGGGCAGATGTCCCCAGTCCGCACAGTGAAAAATTTTGGATCATGATTCCCAGTTCTTCAAGAAGTTCGATATCTCCTTCCTTGCCGTTGCCTTCACAGATATCAGTCAAAATCTCCAGCATTCGCTTGATCCCTTCACGGCAGGGATTGCATTGACCGCAGGATTCTTCTTTGAGGAAATCCACAAAATAACGAGCCACATCTACCATGCAGGTATCTTCATCCATCACGATCATCCCGCCCGAGCCCATTATGGATCCCACTTTTGTTAGCTCATCAAAATCCACTCCCAGGTCCAAGAATTTTTCAGGAATGCACCCGCCTGAAGGGCCTCCGGTTTGTACGGCCTTGAATTTCTTCTTTTTGGGGATACCGCCGCCGATGTCATATATAATGGTGCGTAAACTGGTTCCCATGGGGACCTCTACAAGACCCGTGTTCACCACTTTTCCAACCAGTGAAAATATCTTGGTGCCCTTGCTTCTATCGGTGCCTATAGAAGCATACCAATCCGCACCATTGTTGATAATTACTGGAATATTGGCCCAGGTTTCAACATTGTTCAGGTTAGAGGGGCCTTGTCTATAACCCTTCTCCACAGTATGTATATATTTTGCCCTTGGTCTTCCCGGTCTACCTTCAAGAGAGGCCATTAAAGCCGTTGACTCGCCACATACGAAGGCCCCGCCTCCACGGCTGACATGAATGTCAAAATCAAAGCCGGAACCTAAAATATTTTTGCCCAAAAGGCCCAATTCTTCCGCCCTTTTCAGGGCAATGGATAGGTTTTTTACGGCCAATGGATATTCGTGCCGCACGTAGACAAAGCCCTTATGGGAGCCGATGGCTATGGCCCCAATGATCATTCCCTCCACGATAATATGGGGGTTTCCCTCCAAAAGGCTTCTGTCCATATAGGCACCGGGATCTCCCTCGTCAGCATTACAGATGACAAATCTATCCCCTTCATGCTGACGGCAGGTCTCCCATTTTATACCGGTGGGAAATCCGCCGCCCCCACGACCCCTTAATCCCGATTTTTTTACCTGGTCAACAATTTGGTCAGGAGTCATAGTAAACAGGGCTTTTTCAAGGGCCTTGTAACCACCCACCGCTATGTAATCTTCAATGCTGGTGGGGTCAATCATGCCATTGCTACCGAAAATGATTCTCTTTTGGAGTTTGTAAAAAGGGATTTCATGTTCATGGGTGATTTTCTTCTTGGTGGCCGGGTCCTTAAAGATTAGAGATTTAATCAACTCGTTGTTTTTAAGGGTCTTTTCAACTATTTCCGGGACATTATCCTCCTTGACTTGCGGGTAAAAAATGCCTTCCGGATGGATGACCATAATCGGACCCTTTTCGCAAAAACCATGGCAGCCCGTGAGCTTTACCTCCAACTCATCTTGCATACCCTGCCTGGCCAACTCCTCCATCAGTGCCTTATGCACTTTCGCTGTTCCATAGGCACCGCAGCCCGAACCGGCGCAGAGTGAAATCAGCCTCCTGTTCCCCTGCTGTTGACTGTCCTGGAGTGAAATCCTGAGCTTTTCCAGTGCCGCTCTATTGTCTGATCCTGTCATGTTAAAACCGAACCTCCGTTACGATCATGCCGTTAGGGTTTGTATCCTTCAATAGCCTCCACGGCACTGGAACGATCGAGACCACCGTGAGTTTCCTGATTCACCGTAATAACAGGGCCAGAGGCGCAACAGCCCACGCAACGAACTGCTTCCAGGGTAAAAAGATTGTCATCGGTTGTCTGACCTTCCTTGATTTTCAGTTTTTCTTTTAGTGCATCCATAACTTTATCTGCTCCCCGCACATGACACGCAGTACCGGTACAGACATTGACAATGTATTTGCCCCGGGGCTCGAGACTGATGGTTTTGTAAAAGGTGGCCACGCCGTATATCAAACTTTCCTTAACCCTTAGTCTTTCCATCAAAATTGGAATTACTTCCGGGGGCACATAGTTATACATATCGCTGATATCCTGCATGACCATAAGCAGGGTTTCAGGATTCGCTTTGTAGTTTTCGATTATTGCGTCTATCTTTTCACAATCAATCGTGACACCTGTATCCATTCTCGGACAGCCTCCTAAGGTTGCTTGAAATCAATTGCTATATTTGTGACAGGGCAGTTTTCCACACAGCTCCCGCATCCGGTACATAGTTCCATATTGATGCTGCGTGCTC
>JAIVXD010000262.1:0-4316 GCA_048636195.1 Anaerolineales bacterium | reverse complement strand
TCATTATATTAATAGGCAGAGTCAGGATGAACAGAATAGGGCGAAATAAAGCATTCAGTATCCCCAGGACTGCTGCTGCGAAAAAGGCACTGAAAAATCCGCTTATCCTGATTCCATCTATCAGATATGAAGCTGCTATAATGGCTGCAGTCAGTATCAACCATCTTATAAAAATTCCCATCATCTCCTGTTCCTTTTCAATTACTTGTCTTGCTTTCCACTTCGGTGTTTTCTCCTGGACCTTATTATGGGGAAGATTTCCCCAACACGAGACCTGTAGTCAAGATATGTTTGACCGAACGTACGAGTCAGGTATTCGTCTTCTTCTTTGATAAGGCGCTTAAAGCTGATATAGCCGACTAAGGAGGCTGCCAGCATCAGCCAGCATCTGAAAAGTAAGGCTATTCCCGGCGCGATGAACAGTATCCATGATGAATACATCGGATGCCGTATGCAAGAAAAAATTCCTGTGGTTATGAGCTCTTTTTTCTTGAAGGCAGTTGAAGGAACACGGGAGGAGGAGAGTTTAATCGCAATGCCGGCACCTATCAGGGCAATACCGGCTATGCGCAGAGTGCTTGCACTGATGAAATCGATGCAGAAAATGTCAGGCTGAAGGCACGCCATGATCCCTGTCAGCAGAAAGGTCGCTGCCATTGCAGCTAATAACTTAATGCCTATACCAACTCTAGTCACTTAACAGTTCCCCACGCAGAATTGTGACGGCTCGCCCTCCCAAATACACCCGCTCACCTGCGACGCTAACTCGCACTACGTCTCCACGTGCTGACGCTTGATAGGCTATCCTATTGTTCTGCCTTAGAGATCCAGTTGGATCGTGATAGCCTGGGTTATACCCTCCATCTCGGTAGAAGAAATCGATCCTGCCGGATTGATTAGACGCTTCTTGCTCACTGTGGTAAGCTGATCGGCCATGGCTTTGGCCTTTTTTTTGCGAAAAGTCACGTATGTTTCACTTGGGTAGAGTTTACCCAGGCTACTCGTCAAGGGCACGACTTGGACTCTATTCAGGAACTTATTGGCTGCATCATTACTTACAATGACAGCCGGTCGCTGCTTGCGGATTTCACCTCCTACGGAAGGATCGAAGTTAATCCACCACACTTCACCTCTCTTCATTTACGTCTCCAAATGTGCCTTCGGCCCACTCAAGGGCTTCCGATTCCCTGATCTTATCTGCAGCCATCTCTCTATATGCAGCGTACATATTTTTTTTGACAACATGTGGGCGAACTAACTCTTCGATAAAACGGCTGATTTTTCCTGGCCCAATGACTGCACGTAAGCCGTTATAGACCTCCTCGTCTATGGTCACTGTGAGTTTTTTTTGCATCACAAACTCCTCCTCAGATATTACACGTATAATACACGTGTAATGCTTTTTAGTCAAGAGAACAGAAATATCTGTGCTTTCATGTCAATTTCCTCTCAGCCCACACTGCAAGTTTATCACGGAATATCTTTGCATTATGACGAGCATCCACGGGGAATGCGCGGTGAAACAGGATGGTCCTGATGTCTTTGGTGTGGGGCTTTGTTGCGCCAAGCTCAAGCAGTTCGCGGTTTACTTTCTCTTTGTCCACGCCCTTTGAATCTTCTTCCAACTCCACGCACAGCACCAGTCGAATATTTCCGTTCATGTTGACTCCCGCTAATGCGGTCCTGTAGACATCAGGGTGCGTGTTGAACACGCCTTCACAGGGGATGGTATAAAAGGTATCATCGGGCGTTATTACCCGCTGGGATTTGCGGCCGCAAAACCAGATCCTGCCTTTTTCATCCAAAAAGCCTAAGTCCCCCATGCGGTGCCACATGCCTTTACCGTCCGGGTCATAGATCTTTGCAAGTCTGGTTGCCTCCGCTTCCTTGTAATAGGCACTGGTCACTATGGGACCTTTGACAACGATCTCTCCGATTTCACCTGTGGGAAGCACAAAGGCATCATCCCATTTTGGGATAGGTGTTTCCGTTATTCCGATCACCGAAACGGTCACATCCTCAACCGGACGGCCAACACACACTCCCCTGCCTTCATCGGTGCCATGCCTTGTCTCGCCTAAAATTTCATAGCTACCGATGGAACAAACAGGCATGGACTCGGTGGCCCCGAAACCGGTAAAAACCTGGGTATCGGGGGAAAGCATGGTACAGAATCTTTCCAATACGGCTGGCGGCATGGGCCCACCTGCCGCAATGACGCGGCGAAGTGTAGGGAGCTTTGTCCCTCTCTCGGCGCCGTAACGTCCCACGCGATTAATCAGGGCAGGGGAACCGAACATATTGGTTATCTTGAAGTCTTTGATGACTTCGATTATTTTTACAGGGTCAACGTGGGCGGGACGGGTAGGGTCCATGTCCGGGACAACAGTAGTCATGCCTAAGGCAGGATCGAACAGGGCAAAGAGAGGGAAAGTGGCAAGGTCGATCTCACCCGGTACAATGTTGTAGGTCTTGCGGATCATCTCTACCTGGGCCACAAAGTTGGTGTGGGTATAAATGGCTCCCTTGGGAGTGCCCGTGCTTCCACTCGTAAACAGGATGGCTGCCATTTCATTGCCCTTTGTGTGGGCCATTTCATAAGGCTTATCCGATTGCCCTTTTTTCTTTATCTGTTCAAGGGTGAGTCCTCCCCAGAACAGTCGCCTGCCCACAGTAACATTAGTCCTGATGGTCTCTTTGCCCCACCCGAAAAGGATGCGGGCCACGTGGGCCTTGGGAATGCCGATAAATGCATTCGGCTCGGCCTGCGCCAGGCACTTCTTGAGGTTTTTGATGCCGATGCCCGGATCGATAACTACAGGCACCGCGCCCGTCTTGAATATGGCAAAGGTCAGAGCGAAGAATTCCAGGCCGGGCCCGACCATGAGGGCAGCGCGCACGCCCCGTCCGATACCAACCTCTTCAAGGCCGCGGGCAATACAATTACTTTCTTTATCTAATTGCTCAAAAGTGTAATGTGTATAGATAGCCCTGCCGTCCCTGTCCCGGCCTTTGGGAAGAACTATGGCCGGCTCATGAGGCTGATTTTTTGCCATGATGGGCAGAAAAGAGGCAATATTGACAATGTCTGGTGCAGTCATGAAGTATCTCGTAAGCGTTCAAGAATTTATTTTTGACAGGATAACAGGATAAACTGGATTAATTCCAGTGCTATCCCCCCGGCTATGCCGGGGGGCATGACTTTTCTTTATGGTTTCGCAAAAAAATCTTATTTCCTCTCCGCCTTATTCACCCTCACCCCAACCCTCTCCCTTCCCCGCTAAAGACGGGATCTACGACAAGGGAGAGGGGTGTGTAGAAAAAAATCTTGTTTATCCTGTTATCCTGTCTAAAGATTTTTAGAAAGAGAATTATTGCGATATTTGTTCAAAAATTCCCGAACAAGGCCAGTAATTTCTTCTGTGGCATCTTCAAGGACATAATGGCCGCAGTCTGGAAAACGGTGTACCTGGGCATGCGGGAAAATGTTAGTCCACTCCTTTAGAAAATGTTTGTCAAACACAAAGTCCTTATCTCCCCAGCAAATGAGCACCGGAAGATTACGAAACATGGAAAGTTTTTCCTGCACCTTTGTGACCATGTCATAAGCCTCGTCTCCGGGCCGCAGGGGAATGTCCCTAACAAACCGCAATGTGGCAATGCTGTTATTCTTATATGGCGCACAGTAAGCGTTGCGGACTTCTTTTGGCATTGGCTTTCGTCTGCAACATATGCGCGCGGCCACACGGCTGAAGGCATTGAATCTTTGAATGAGCAATGCGCCTATTGCCGAGTCTCGGGAAAGCCACAGGAGCCAGGGAAAAGGTTTGGAATCGGGCTTATGAAATGCCGCCGTATTCAAAAGCACAATCCGGCCGATGCTCTCGGCATGCCGCACGGCATAGGCCATTCCGATCATCCCTCCCCAGTCGTGAAGGACCAGGGTGATATTCTCATTAATTTCAAGATGCTTTAAGAGGGCCTCGAGATCCTCTACTCGCCGTGCGAGTGTGTAATGATAATGATGATCATCCGGCTTATCCGAGAACCCGCATCCCATGTGATCCGGCACAATAGTGCGATAGGAACCCCGGAGGGCCTTTACCAGTTCCCGGTAATAGAAGGACCAGGTGGGATTTCCGTGTACCATGACAACGGGATCTCCGCTCCCTTCATCTAAGTAATGATAACGGAGGCCGTTCAAATTAAGATAGTGCCCGTCAAATGGATAGAGGTGTTTGGGGATTTTCATGTTATCATGTAACATCTCAATAAGTCTGGGCATTCCGAACCTTCCCCCTTTTGCAAAGGGGGAT
>JAIVXD010000261.1:0-4324 GCA_048636195.1 Anaerolineales bacterium | reverse complement strand
AGTTCGGGGGCTCACAACCGGATTAATGCCTTAAGCGAATGACAATGGCCGTACATCCTTTCGGAGTTTAGGCGTGAGCCTTTTATAAAATCCTTACGGCCCGCCCTCCCCGTCCCGAGACCGGGACGGGATCGGGAGGCGCGACATTCCGGGACGTAGCTATTGTCGCTGCAATATTTCCGAATCTGGAGTTATATAACATATTCATTGCAAATCAGGTCTGGGCCAGGGATAAACTCCACCCGAACTTATTGAGAAGTTACTCCGCCGCCACAGCCCGGCGTAAATCATTTTCAAGCAAGGAGAAAGAGATATGGGTGATAAAGGGAAAAAAGATAAAGGCAAAAAGGAACAACAAAAAAAGGCCCAGCTTACTCCAAAGGAAAAACGAAAATTGAAAAAAGAAAAGAAGAAATAAATGCCCAGTGCTGTCCGGCGACCTTAAATCAAGCACGGAAGTTGTGTGCCAGTGGAGGGGGACGTCCCCTCTTTCGCAACCCTTCCCGCCTTGCTGATAAATCTTTACTGCGATTGCTTACCCTGCTTTATGCATGTTCAACTTTCTTTATAGATCCAGATAAGTAACGTCATAATTGCAGCAAAAACTGCCCCGAAAATCCAAAAGTAAAAAGCGGCATTCCAACTGAAATTTTCTATCAAATAACCTGTTCCTACACCGGTCAAACTGGCTCCCAAGTATCCCATTGCATCTATGAATCCAGTTACTGAAGAAGCTGCTTTGCGCGATCCAAAGTCTGCAGGTATTGCTGCAACCAATAGTATGTGAGGCCCAAAAGTAAAAAATCCGATGAACAGTAAGATTATCAAACTAACCACCCAATTATCACCAGGGACAATTCTAAAAAGATAGCAGCAGACAGCTAATAAGATCAGCATTATGAAAGCGATTGGCGCTCTGCGGTGCCCGAATATCTTATCAGACGCCCAACCAGCAAAGATTGCTCCTAATCCTCCAGCGATAGGGAAGGCAATGGCCTTGTAGGCAGCCATAGAAAGCGTCGCCCCCTGTTCTTCAAACATAAAAGTAGGTGCCCACGACATAAAACCGTAGCGAACAATATTTAGCCCGAATAATCCAAAGGCAGCAAACCAGATATAAGGATTAAGAAGTGTAATTCTTAGCGTATTATTGAAACCTATGTGGGCATCTTTGCGGATCTCATTGCTTTCGATTCCTTTTTCTTGTTCCTCTAAGGTTGGCAGTCCCACTTCTTCAGGGGCATTTCGCGCACGAATAAGCCAATGAATAGCCATAAATATACAAAATATTGAAGGGAGCCAAAAAGTAAAACGCCAGTTGAAATACTTAATGATTGTGCCTGCCAAAAGCCAGGAAATGGCCCCTCCAATGATGTAGCTCGTGCCTAACCACCCGGAAACTCTACCTCTTTTTCTAACTGGGAACCAGTTTGCCATCGCTTTCACAGTTGGCCCCCATCCCATTGACTGAAAATAGCCATTCAGGCCCCATATCACTATCATAAGGCCTAATATTCCACCGGAAAAGCCAAATATGATGTTCAGCACTGCGGAAGACAATAGGCCCAGTGTAATTATCCGCCTTGAATTTAATTTGTCACCAAGTTGTCCATTAATGAACTGGCCGATTGCGTATAATAAAAACAAACTACTCAGTACCAGACCCATATTTGTTTTTGTCAAACTGAACTCTTTCATTATTTCAGGCATGGCAATGGATATGTTTACACGAAGGAGATAGAAAGACGCATAAGTCACCCACATCAACCAAAACATTTTCTTTTTCCATGCACTAATTAGTTCAGATACAGACTTGTTTAAGGATTTCTGCAATTTTTTCTCCATTATTTCGATCTTAGCTGCTTTGTTTTATATCATTTTTTATGTCGGTTGATGATTGCGAAGGAAAGTATGGCAGTACAACAACCTTGCCATTAATACTCTCCATGTATTCTCTTGCCTTTTCAATTTCCTCTTCATCGTGGCTTGTGCTTTCCATCAAAATGTCTGGTTTTATTCTCATTACATTTGGTAGTGGTGAATAGGTTTCTTGTGCAACAGCAACATCTACATATTTAATTGCGCTTGCAAGCTCTATTCTTTCTTCAAATGAAATTGTCGGTTTTTCCTTTTTCTCCATGACTGCCTCGTCGGTAAGGATTCCCACGATTAACTTTCCGTCTTTTCCGGCCATTGCCTTAGCGTTTTTCATCATTAAAAGATGTCCTTTATGAACAATGTCTAAAACATAATACGAATAAACCAGTTTCATTTTTGTCTCCTGTAATTTGTTCCTTTTTTTCAGCCCGTCCAAGACTTGCTAAAAATCTAATCTAGATATGTGAGCTACGCCTCCTGCAGCAGCCCTCAAGCTTCTTCTGGAATAACCCGGCATTCTCAGTCGTCATTGTTCGCAACAATAAATTTGCGAACCGGTAAGGCCAGGCTATGTCTTATATTCGCCGGGCTAATACCATTGTGTTCTCGGCAGTATGTTCAATCTTGCCATCCTTCACAAGGCTGGTCAGTCTCTTAGCAAATTTCTCTAACGCAAACCTGAATTCGTCAGCTGGATAAAGCGTAAATGTCGAATAATGGAGATTATAGGCCCGGTTTAACAGTGACTCAGGCGTTTCAACCCTTACATGTTTGAATTCCTGTATACCTTCCAACTTTAGATCCGATATCCTACTGATAGCTGTCGGCTCTTGCCGCAATGATCTTTGAATATCGACCGGTTCCGCAGCCGATGTCTGCTATATTAAGTCGACTCTTATCGCATGGCAGGCTGGGTATTATCGACTTTATGATGCCGGGGTCGGTGTTCCGAATACGGCCGTAAACTGCGGCCACGCGTTCGAAATGACGGCTCATATCCTGTGAATTACCCATATCTAAATCCTAATCTCAGCAAAGCTTTGGCTTAAATCCTGCTTGTAAGGAGCTTGTCAGGCTTGTTTAATTGCCTCCATTAATAAGTGTGTCAGTTCTTCGTCCTCATATGTTATTCTCTCTACTATCTTTTTCATCCGAGATGAGAGGCGCCGATACCCCCAGATACAACGCCGTTTGGTTTCCTCCCAGCCTTCGCGCTGGTAGTACAGAGGCATGTTGACCTCAAAATAGGAAATACTATCTGCATACTTGAGCAGATCGGAACGGAGATCACCTCCAACCTCATGAAGTCTTACCAACCGGCAGGCCTCGTCAGCAATAGACCTGGCTGTATCGCACTTATCTAAGATCACTCGCAGGATCTTCGCCCCATTACGAGCGTGAGCGGCCTTGAATACGTCATAGTCGTTATAATCGGCACGACGCACTCTTCCTTCCTCAATAGCCCGGTCAATGTCATGGGCCAGCGCGGCGATCTGCAGTGCTTGGTCGGCATTGGAACTGAGTCTTAGCAGCCACTCAAGGGTGTTTTCAGCATGGCGGGGGTCTTCCGGCACTTCAGAGCCCGCAATAATCGCCCTGATTTTTCGTTTAGCACATTCTATGCTATTCATGATCCCGGCAGATTATGATGCGGCGGATGGTTTCAATATTCATTACGACCGCAATCACAGCCAGTGTCAAGTAGACCTGGCTTAATATGGCACCAAGGAATATGAGAAATACACGAAGCTCACGGCCCACACGGAATTCCCTGCTACGACTGATACGCTCGCGCATGAGACTGTCATATTTATCCGCTGTATAGCTCAACACAAAAGAACCGATAATAGCCATAAACCCGGTAAACAGGATGAGACTATCTGCTCTGTCCGCGTACGCGTGCCACGTAAGACCAAAAAGCATGAAGGCGTCGGCATAACGGTCCAGTACTGCGTCAAACCACCCTCCAAATTCGCTGACTTGGAACTTAAGCCGCGCCACTGTACCATCACAGCAGTCAATGACCATGGAAAACTGAGCCAAAAAACCGCCCAGTAAAAGGGCGGGATAGCCCCCAAGTGCAAACAGTCCTGCAGCCAGCACTGAAAACAGGAACGAGAATAGGGATATCTGATTTGGAGTGATCCTGGAGTTCACCAGTCGGCGGGAAATGATCCCTGACAGGGGTCTGTAAAAATAACGAAACACAGGGCCATCATTGGGTTTTCCGCGCAGATCGGCCATGAGGGCATTTTCCGCTCGCTTGAAGGCCTCTGGATCAGCTACGTCAATCCAAAAACGACCGCTAACGTCCACTGGTTTGGCCCTGCCATCGCCGGCCAGAATCCGCACTGCTCCGAGCAGGGTGGTTTCGCCATATTCCTCTGTGCTGTGCTCCAGTGTCTCGAAGATGCCAGGGCTGCACATAAAAATGCCAGAGTCAACT
>JAIVXD010000260.1:0-4350 GCA_048636195.1 Anaerolineales bacterium | reverse complement strand
GTCGTTTTGACGGTATTTTGGGGGTTATGGGTGCCCTGGAGGCATTAAGAACTATCCATGAAAACAAGATTGAAACTGAGCGGCCCATTGTAATAGTGGATTGGACTAACGAGGAAGGCTCACGCTTTGCCCCGGCCATGGTTGCTTCCGGCGTATGGGCAGGGGCGCTTGACAGGGATTGGGTTTACAAAAGGACCGATATAAGTGGTAAGCGATTTGTGGATGAATTAGAGCGTATTGGCTATAAGGGGACGGTTCCAGCCGAAAAATGGCCTGTTCATGCATACTATGAATACCATATTGAGCAAGGACCTGTCCTTGAACAGGAAGGAAAGATCATAGGCGCTCCCAAGGGCATTCTCTGTCTTCACTGGTACGATATCTATCTTGAGGGCGAGGCAAATCAGGTGGGTCCAACCCCAATGGAAGGGAGACACGATGCCCTGTGTGCGGCTTCGGAGATGATTCTAAAGGTCAATGAACTTCCTGCCAGGATGGGCGGGAATATGGTCTCCACAGTTGGAGAGATTCAGAATTATCCCAACTCTCGAAATATAATTCCTGATAAGGTGCATTTCACTGTGGATATACGCTCCTGGGACGACGATCTGGCCCTTAAAGCCTGGGAGGATGTAAAAAAGGGGTTTGAAGAGATTGCCAAAAGGAGGGGTTGCCCGATCCGGATTGAAGAGACCTGGCGTGTGGAACATTCCCCCTTTGATCAAAAACTGGTGCAAAAAGTGCTGGATACTGCTGATGAACTGGGATATCCGGCCCTTCATATGGTCAGCGGGGCAGGGCATGATGCCAGCTATATGAACCAGGTCGCCCCCACGGCCATGATTTTTGTTCCCAGCATTGGCGGCCGGAGCCATGTGGAGGTAGAAAATACCAAATGGGAGGATTGTGAGGCAGGAGCGAATGTGCTGCTTCATACGATTCTCCAGTCTGCAATGGAAGTTTAATCAATCGGCCTAAACCACTACCTCGGGTAATGGTACCATAATAAGGTTCTCCCAGTTGAGTAATGACTTGGCCGTAAGTGATCTAAAGTGACTAAAGTGAACTAAAGTGCCTAAAGTTCAAGGTAATATTTAACATTTTGGAATTGTCTAAAGTTCTCGATGAAGGTCTTGGCTGGGCCAACTGTCACTGTGCCTCTTGGCAGTCAAGACGGTCGAATTGTTTGGCTACATACTACCCGAGTCCCTTGGTCTGATTTGTCGCGCAGGTCTTGTGAAAACCATTCATTATATAAAGTTGCGAAGCAAATTTATTCGCGGAGGATACCATGGACGGATTTTACGGTAGAATTCTTAAGGTTGATCTAAGTGAGGAGAAATACAGCGTTGAACCTGTCCGCGATGAAATACTCGAAAAGTATCTGGGGGGTAAAGGCCTGGCTTCCTACCTCCTGTATGAGCTTAATCCTGCGGGGGTTGACCCGTTAGATCCCGCCAATTCCTTGATCTTTGCAACAGGCCCGGTTACCGGGAGCGCTATCTGGGGGTCGTGCCGCTACGGTGTCTTCACCAAGTCACCTCAGACCGGTTTTTATTCTGAATCATACGCCGGTGGCAAGGTGCCCGAGGCCATTGATTCGACCGGATTCGACGCCATTGTCATTCAAGGACAAAGTGCGGTGCCAACGGTACTTGGTATTCACCCGGAGGGCGTGGATTTTCACGAGGCCGGTGATATCTGGGGAATGGACACGTTTCAGGCGGAAGACGCGGTGCTTGAGCGATTTGGTAAATCGGGTGAGAGCTTCAAGAGACGCGGCGCCATAGTTATCGGGCCGGCCGGTGAAAACCTGGTTCGATTTGCTGTTATTGAAAACGATTACTGGCGCTCTGCCGGGAGGACCGGTGTGGGCGCAGTCATGGGTTCAAAACGTATCAAGGCTGTAGTTTTCCAGGGTGACCGGAAACGTTCGCTCTACGATGGGAATGCGGTACGTGCCTTTTCCAAGAAAGTCAGTCTGGAAGGCAAAGACAATCCTGGTGCAAAGGCATATAAAAGCATGGGCACAACCATGATGGTGAAGATTTTGAACGATGCTGGGGCGTTTCCCACCCGTTACTGGTCAGAGGGGAAATGCGAGCACTGGGAAAAGATAAATTCCGATGCCCTTCACGAACGTTGTCAGGTTACGCCCCGCGCCTGCCTCAAGTGTTTCTTGGCGTGTGGACGCATGACTACTGTACAGCAAGGTCGTCACGCCGGACTAAAGCTGGAGGGTCCGGAGTATGAGACGATCTATGCCTTTGGGGGACTCTGCCTCATCGACAGCATTGAGGAGATCGCCTACCTGAATGATATATGTGATCGTTTGGGCATGGATACTATCTCTGCCGGGAATCTTTGTGCCTTTACCATTGAAGCGTCAAGACGAGGAAAGATTGACTATAAGATTGACTATGGGGATGTTGACGCCATAGCTGAACTGCTCAAGAAGATCGCAAATCCCCCCAACCCCCCTTTAGAAAAGGGGGGCAGGGGGGATTTTGAGGATATCGGTGATATCCTGGCCCGAGGAATTAAATTTGCCGCCAGAGAATGGGATCTGGAAGATATCGCTGTTCACGTCAAGGGCCTGGAGCCGCCCGGTTATGATCCCCGTGTGCTTAAAGGGATGGGTCTGGGATATGCCACCTCTGACAGGGGTGCATGTCACCTCAGGGCAACGTTTTATAAGCCTGAGTTGAGTGGTATGATAGATCCCGATGTGATTGAGGGTAAGGCAGAACTTTTTGTGGACTTTGAGGATCGTTTGACCCTTTTCGATGCCCTTATACTCTGCCGTTTTTATCGGGATCTATATCCCTGGGAACAACTCAAGGAGATCATACATTCGGTGACAGGATTAGATGTAGATCAAAAGACCCTTCAGGAAAAGGCCGGGGCCATATCAGATATTGTGCGCCGTTTTAACCTACGTGAGGGCATGAAACCTGAAGATGAGCGTCTGCCAAAAAGCCTTCACCGCAAACTAAAAAAGACAGGAGACATCATAACAGAACAAGAACTCGACCATATGCTAAAGGATTACTATTCTCTTCGCGGCTGGGATGAGAGTGGACAGTTCACCTCCTGATTTGATTGAAAAACGCTTTCTCTGGATTGGCGCTTTTACAGCTATTTGTAATAACCCCACTCCTTCAAGCGTCGATAGGCATGTTTAGCGTAATCGCCCTGCTGGACGAGTTTTAAATAGCGATCGTATTGCTCGACAGCCTGCTTTTTATGCTGCATTCCTTCCTGACAATAACCTTTAAAAAATATTATGTTGGGGTTCCCGGGTAACACTTTTTCATATTTGCTGAAATCCTTGTAGGCCGCTTCGAAATCCTTTGTATGAATTTTAGCAAATCCAGCGAGGTGATAGGCTTTGGCCTCTTGCGGATAGACCTTTTTCGCTTTTTCTGCATAGCGGCGGCCGGCCGGGTACTTCTTTTGGACAAGCTGACATGTCGACATCATGACCAATCCGGCATAATCGCGGGGGGCTAATTTCAATGCTTTACTGTAATGGGCCTCGGCGTCATCATATTTACGCCTTGCCATTTCTTTGTCTCCTTTTTGCATCTCTTCGATGGCCCCTTTTTTAGCCCGAAGTCTGGCCGTATTGTCCATATAACGTTCTCTGTATAATGGCTGCTTCTGAGCTGATTTGTATTTTGTATTGGCGGTATTCACAGCGGTTTTGTAACGTTCCTCACTCATCGGATGGGTGGCAAACATTAATTCGATGGCATTGGGTTTATGCTTACCAAGGCTCTGGAGCAAGTCCATCAGCCCAATAAATCCCTGTGAGCCGTAACCGGTACGGACCATATACTGCATTCCCAGGGCATCCGCTTCGCGTTCGTTGTCACGGCTATAGGAAGCCAGGAGCGCACCGGCACTGATCGTTCCCAATTGAGAAGCCAGTTGTCCGTACATCCCGCCTTGCGTTCCCGCCAATACTGAGATCCCACCCACAACCGCCTGAGTGAGCACTCCCTTGGACATTTGTTGAGCAGTATGACGCGCATTTACATGACCCAATTCGTGACCAAGCAAGGCAGCCAGTTCGGCTTCATTGTCTAAGGAAAGTAAAATCCCTCTCGTAACGGCGATGCTCCCGCCCGGGAATGCATAAGCATTCACATAGGTAGCATTTACCGCACGGAAAGAATAAGGCATATTCGCGCGATGGGTATGTGCGGCCATCTTTTTTCCGGTATTGTTAATGTAATTATTCAGCGCTTTATCCTGCACCTTGCCGTAATCCGCTGAAAATTGATGCGGCGAATTTTTTTTGTCAATCTGAATTTCCTGATCTTCAGATAAGAGCATGAGTTGTTG
>JAIVXD010000259.1:0-4356 GCA_048636195.1 Anaerolineales bacterium | reverse complement strand
CATTCCATTACCCGAAGAGAATCCATCAAAAAGCTTTTTCGTCTGTCCGGGTCCTTTGCCTTGACCGGAGCGATAACCGGATTTGCGCGGATGCCACTTCCAGCCTGGGCCGAATCCCAAAAGAAGGCATTCATGGTGGAAGGTATTGGTCAGAAGGAAGGATACTCCGTGAAGGAGTTGACCAGAAAGGTCTTCGAGTCTGCAGGAGGAATGAAACGATTTGTCTCAAAGGGCGACGTTGTGGTCATTAAACCGAATATCTCATGGGCCAGGCCTGTTCAAATGGCAGCCACAACGAACCCGGAAGTCCTTGAAGGAGTAGTGGAGCTATGTCAAGAGGCCGGTGCAAAGAAGGTGCGAATCGCCGACAATACCATTCATGACGCCAGACGATGTTTTTCCCTTTCAGGCGCGCGGATGGTGGCGGAAAATACCGGAGCCGAGTTGATTTTCCCCAGGTCTTCACTCATGCGGGAGATGAAGATACATGGACACCGCCTGGATGTCTGGCCCGTTTTCGTACCATTGATTGAGGCCGATAAGCTCATTAATCTTCCGGTGGCCAAACATCATTCCCTCAGCACACTCACCCTCGGCATGAAGAATTGGATCGGGGGGGTCGGGGGCAGAAGGTCGGCCCTCCACCAGGACATACACCAGAGTATCGTAGACCTGGCACAGTTCTTCAAACCCACTGTAACCCTGATCGACGCCATCCGGATCATGACGAGAAACGGACCTTCCGGCGGAAGCCTCTCTGATGTGGCTGAGAAAAATACTTTGATCTTAAGTGACGATCCCGTGGCTGCGGATGCCAGGGCTTCTCAACTCTTCGGCAAAAACCCGGAAAACCTGGGATTCATCCGTCTTGGGAAAAAATGGGGGCTCGGCACCGATGATTTCCTGAGCCTGGATCGAAAACAGGTGAGCGTGTGAAAGCCAAACATCTCGTCTGGGCGCGAAGAATAAGCCAAACCTTTTTTCTGCTTCTCTTTCTATTTCTTCTCATTGAAAGCCGTCTTCCCCAGGATATCTTTGTGGACTATTCACTGGTTTTCTCGGCTGAACAGGATCTTGCTCTCCACCAACCGGTAAAGTTTTTCTTTGAGCTAAGCCCATTGGTCGGGCTCTCTTCATTGGTGTCAGGATACCGGATCATCAATGGATTTCTTTGGGGGGCCGGCGTCCTGGTCCTGACCGTTTTACTGGGGAGGGTGTTCTGCGGCTTTGTCTGTCCCTTTGGCACCATCCATCATCTGGTGAGTTGGGTGAAACCCTCTCTCAAAGGGGACCGGATGGTAAAGGCCAACCAAAAGACCAGGAGCCAGAGAATCAAGTATTTCGTGCTCATAGCCCTGTTTTTGGGGGCAGTCATGGGCCTCAACATGGTGGGACTCTTGGATCCCATTTCCTTCCTTTTCCGTTCTCTGGCGCTCTCCGTGTTGCCCGGCGTCGGGGTGGGCCTGCGAGTGTTTTTCGATGCCATGGCCAGTAGCGACATTACTGTCTTTAATCGTCTGGGTTACGGTGCGGAAGTTATGGCGTCGCCCGTCTTTGGTTTCAGCGACCAGGCCTATCAGGGCGCCTGGTTCATCGGGGTCCTATTTCTGATCATTTTATTTTTAAACCGGATCAGACCGCGTTTTTGGTGCCGAACCCTGTGCCCGCTCGGCGCCCTGTTGGGCCTATGCTCCAAGGTCAGTATTCTGAGGCTGGAAAAGGATCACGACAAGTGCACAAACTGTCAATTGTGTGTTAAGAGTTGCCAGGGGGCCGCCTCGCCCATTCCCGGTGAGAAATGGGAAAACGCCGAATGCCTGGCCTGCTTCAATTGCTTTCATGCATGCCCTGAAAACGCGCTCTCCTTCAGGTTCAGTTGGCCCCCCGGATTGAACCCAAGACCGGATATGGGCCGGCGGGCTGTGCTGGGAGGGCTTGTTGCCGGTGTTTCCTTTCCCTTTTTGGGAAGATTGGATGGGCAGTTAAGCAAAGTCTCAGACCCTCGATTGATCAGGCCGCCCGGATCCCTGCCGGAAGATGATTTCCTCACCCTCTGCCAGAGGTGCGGTCTTTGCATGAAGGCCTGCCCCACCAACGTGATCAACCCCGCCCTCACAGAGGCAGGCATGGCAGGCTTCTGGACGCCTCGTCTCATTATGACCATGGGTTATTGCGAGTATACCTGCACCCTCTGCGGAGGTGTTTGCCCCACGGGCGCCATAGAAAATATTTCGGTTAAAGAGAAAATCGGACGTCCCATCAAAATCGGGTCTGCATACGTGGACAGGGGAAGATGTCTCCCGTGGTCAGGCAATGCCCCCTGTATCGTATGTGAAGAACACTGCCCCACTTCTCCGAAAGCAATCTATCTCAAGGAAGAACGAGTGATCGCACCAGATGGAAAGGCCATGACCGTTCAGTTACCCTTTGTGGATCTCAAGAAGTGCACCGGTTGCGGTATTTGTGAGAATAAATGCCCGGTTATGGGACTGCCAGCCATAAGGATCATAGCTGCCGGAGAATCCCGGTCACTGAGAAATCAGATTCTCCTTTAAGGTTGCAGAAAAAACATGGAATACATCGCCATGGCCAGGCCGATGCCTGCTACCCTTTCTTCTCTTTCTTCCCTTTCTTCTTTTTCTTCTTCTGACCTGGGGGATATTTCCGTTTATGATCTTCGTAATGGGTGTATGGCTTGTCAGAATACATCTCAATGCTCACATGGTCTCCAAGCTGGACTCGCAAGGCGCTGGGTAAGGACACAGACATCCGCCAACTGCTTCCTTCTAAGTAAAAATACATCCCTCTTCCAGTATCGAAATACACCCGCTCGCATGGATAATAGCGATAGGTATGTTTTGCCCGGTAGCCATGAGCCGGCGCATGAGGGGGCGGCCCGCCCTTTGCTTTACCATGACCTGAGGGTGAGCTGGCCACTTTATCTTCACCCCAATCTACGTGAACGCCGCCACCGGTAGCATGGCACCCATAAAAGAAAACGAAAAAAACAAGACAACCCAAAACCGCGAGGTTTTTCATGCCTGACACCTCCTCACTTTTTGTCTTTTGTGATAAAAAATTAAAAAAGAACACTTCATTTTTTTTCTTATTAAGCAGAAATCATGCCAAAGGGAAGTCCATAAGCATTCTTCAGCTATAACAGATAGTTGAGGTGTGTATATTGAACCATTGATAGGGAAATATGGGCTAATTTGACATAGGGCTTGTCTATCTGTCAAATTTTTGACCCATATCAAAGGAAGTATTAAAGGATAGTAGGCCGAGCCAATTTTGAAATTACTGATCATGCAATAATGAAGATTTCACAATCCCAGGAGCCATCTTATCAGATTTTTTTTCAACACTTTTGCGTCTTGATAATCGATCTCTTCTTCATTCTCATCAAGGGTTAAAAGAATATTCTTTCCATCTTTAAGGTAAGTGTTTTGTAATATGAAAGAGGATAGCTCCCGATCGTAATTGTCTTTATGAAGGGTTTGGGTAACCTGATATTTTTCGAATTCGCCGTTATCAGTTTGCGTGATAAAATCTATTTCCTTTCCTGATGGAAGTGCCCCAAAATTTATTTGTTTTCGATTTCTTTTCAGTTTAAGAAATACAATGTTTTCAAGCTGTTTTGAGTAATTACTTACCATTCCAGGGTATAAGTTGACTACACCTGTGTCCACGGCATAATACTTTCTTGTGGTCCCAAAAAGTTTCCCAAGCTTCCAATCGAATTTGTTTGTTTCATAAATGGCAAATGTTGTAAGCATATACTGTATATATTTTATAAGCGTTTCATTCTTTATGCTGATATCAAGTCGTTTCAGATAGTTGGATATTTTTGTGAACGAAATAATATTTCCAATGGCAGAAAAAAGATAAAATAAAGTTTTTTCCACTACGGTTGTATGTTTTATATTGAAACGCTTTATAATATCATCCAATATGACCTTGCTTATAATTCCTTCAATATACGAAAAACGCGCGGTTTCACTGTTGATAGACAGGATTTCAGGGAGACCGCCGAATTTAACATACTGGCTGAAATGATAATGAATTTTTTCCTGATTTCTAAAATAATCCGCAGCATTGGAAATCTTTATGTCCATGTATCTGAGGTATTCTTTAAAATCAAAGGGCAGGATGGAAAGCTCTATGAACCTTCCTGCAAGATTACTCCCTATCTCTGATGAAAGAAGACGGGAATTGGAGCCGGTCAGAATGATTTCAACATCATGGTCTGTTTCATAAATCGTCCGGATAAAACGATCCCAGTTATTAACATTTTGAATTTCATCAAATATTAACAGTTTTTTCTTACCGTCTGCTATTTCAGACCGGAACACCCTG